>DASRYP010000881.1:0-4510 GCA_035687165.1 Actinoplanes sp.
GGCCTTGGTCACGACCCGGCTGGCCTCGGGCGCGTCCAGCGGAACCATCCAGTATCGCTTGGACTCCACCACCGGCCCGATCATCGCCAGCGTCCCCGTCACGCCCACCGGCGGCTGGCAGGTCTGGACCACCAACACCACCACCCTGACCGGCGCGGCCACTGGCGTCCACCGGCTGTACCTCACTTTCACCGGCACAGCAGCAACCGACTTCGTCAACCTCAACTGGCTCCAGTTCAACCGGTGACATCCTCTCCGCCCTTGACCCCGAAGGGCGGAGAGTCACTCCACGGTGCGCGTGACACGCGCGGTGTCCGGGTTCTGTCCAAGCCTTCGAACGCCTCGCCGTGCCACTCGAACCTGTTATCTGACCGCGAATCCGCTCAGATGCAGGTCAGCGACTTCCGTACCACGGGGAGGTAGCCCTCGCGATAGCCGGCCGCGTTCGGGTGGAAGGGAGCAGTGTCCGTCGGCCCGGTGATCCAGGGGTCATCGCTGCACAGGCCGTGTCCGGCGAAGACGGGGAGCACGTCGGCGAACCGCGACTTGGCGCGGCTGGCCTGCCGTGCGATGCTGCGGTTGAGGGTGTCCACGGCGGCGTTCAGCGCGGTCCGCTTGGGCAGCGACACCATCGGGACGGCGTCGCAGTCCACCGATGTCTCGAAGAAGTGCGCGTAGCCGGTGGTGATCACTGTGGCGCGCGGAGCGCGCTGCTTGACCGCGGCATAGACCGCGTCGAGCCGGGCCGGAAGCGTCTGCACCGCACCCTGCTGGAAGGCCTTTGACACCGCTTCACAGTCGGCGTCGCTACCCTGCATACAGGTGCCGATGCTCGTGCTGAAGCCGAGGTCGTTCCCGCCGATGGTGATGGTCACCAGCTTGGTACGTCCATCAAGTCCGTCCAACTGGCCGGCGATGACATCGGCGGTGACGGCGCCGCTGCACGCGTTGGAGCGGAAGTCGGTCACCTTGCGTTCAGCGGCGAGCAGAGCCGGATATCCGTTGGTGCTGCGCAGGCAGGTCGGATCGAGATAGGGCGGAGCGCCGACGCCGGCGGCGTACGAGTCACCGAGTGCGACGTACGGGGTCGTGGGAGTGGTAGCCATGGCCGCCGTCCCGGGACTGATCAGAGCTGCGGCGGTCACGGCGGCTGTCGCCACAGTCCGAATCGTCTGCTTGAGCAAGAGTCTGCCTTTCGTCCAGTGAGGCGCCCGGTACGGATGTCCTCGCTGAATAGAGACGCGCGGGCCGGTGCGGAATTCAGTTCAATGCCGAAGAAATGCACTACCGGCAGAGTGACGCTCGACTCTTGAAACCGTTGATGCAACGTCGGCGACGGCCGTCTCTCCAGCTCCGTGGCGGTGGCATTGCCGTGCGGTGGGAGAGCGACCCGCTGGCGGTGATCTTTCCTGATTCGGGCGCCGGCCCGGGAGTCCAGCGGACTCCCGGGCCGGTTGGTGCCGGTCGCGTCAGCGGACGGCGGGTGCTTCGGATCGCAGCGTTGCCTTGAGGGCGCCGTTGCCGGTGGACGCGGGCGATTTGGCTGCCGCGGCCGTCGGGTCCGGTTGGGGGACCGGGGCGCACTGCTTGTCGGAACGGTTGCCGCGGACGCGGTTCGGCAGGGAGCCGTTGTCCAGGTACGCGGCGATCGTGTCGTCGGTGCAGGCGATGCCGCTCAGCGAGCCGGCGTGGGTGGTGCCGCCGACGCCCTCGAGGAGAACCGAACGGGGGAAGCGATCGCGGATTTCGAGGCTGCCGGCGTACGGCGTGGCCGCGTCGTTGGTCTCGCTGATCAGGAGGATCGGCGGGGCCTTCTTGCCGTTGACGTTGACCGGCCTGCCGACATCACCCTTCCAGTACAAGCAGGGCGCGTTGAACCAGGCGTTGTTCCAGGTGATGAACGGGTACTTCTGGTAGATCCGCCAGTTGTCCCGCTCCCACTTGTTCCAGTTGGTGGGCCACTGCACGTCGGTGCACTGGGTGGCCAAGTAGATCGCGTAACCGTTGTCCGTACCGGGGCCGGGCTCGGGATAGAGATCCAGCAGACCGGCGGGGTCGCCGTCGTTGACGTACGCCGAGAACGCGGCGGCCACATCTTCCCAGCCGTACACGTAGTAGCCGGCCGAGACGAAGATGTCGTTCCACTCGTCGGGGCCGATCTTGCCTTCGGCCGGCGCCGCGCGGAGCTTGTGCAGCGTGGCGTAATACTTCGCCTTTACCGCCTTGCCGGTGGTACCCAGGTGGTAGACCGCGTCGTGTTCAGCCACCCACGCGAAGTACGTGTCCATGTTCTTGTCGAACTGGACGTCCTGGCTGAGGTTGGCGTCGTACCAGACACCCCGCGGGTCGACGACACCGTCGAAGACCATCCGGCGTACCCGGTTCGGGTGCAGCGTGGCATAGACCTGGCCGAGGTACGTGCCGTACGAGAAGCCGTAGAAGTTGATCTGTTTTTGGGCCAGCGCCTTGCGGATGCTCTCCATGTCGGCCACGTTGTCGACGGTCTTCAGGTGGTCGAGCAGCGGGCCGCCGGCGCGAGCACACGCCTGCGCGTACGCCTCGGACCGGGCCAGCCAGGTCTTCTTCAGCTGCTTGGTGACCGGAACGTAGTACGGCCGGTTGTAGCCGGCGACGTTCCCGTCGCAGCGCAACGACGGCACGCTGGAACCGACGCCGCGCGGATCGAACCCGATCCAGTCGTAGTCGAGGCCGACATTGTCGGGGATGGCCGACTGCAGCACCGAGTAGATCAGGCCGGAACCGCCGGGGCCACCCGGGTTGACCAGCATGACGCCCTGATAGTCGGCGGCCGCGGACTTGTGCTTCAACCGCGAGACGGCAATCTTGATCTTGGTTCCGCCCGGGCGTGCGTAGTCCAACGGGACGATCACGAAGCCGCATTCGGCACCTCGCGCCTTGAGCGTCGCGTTGGCACATGCCCCCCACGCGATCGGCGGCGGTGTGTATTCGGGGTTACCGCCGTGGGCCTGAGCCGCGGACGGGATCAGGCCGCCGCCGATGGACAGCCCGACAGCCGTGGCGACTGTGGCCGCCAGAAGTCGTCTCATACCGTGCCCTTTCGTCTTCGGTTCGCCTCCCGAATCGCGGACCGCGGGCCACTCGCCCCGCCCACAACCGGGCGCTCATGGGAGAGTAGCCATTCATGCGCCAAGATGTGGCTGCCCGTTAGGGCAGACTTCAAGTGATCCGTCGCGCCTCCCGTGTCGGGCAGGAGCGTCGCTCGTCGGGGCGCGTTGCGGGGCCGGGTGTATGCGAAGCAGGGCCCCTGGCGGCGGCGGTGGCGTACCTGCTGGCCACGAAGGTCACAATGAATGGCTATCCTTGCTCGCGGTCGGACCGCCACGTGGAAGGAACGCCGCCTCATGCCCCAGGCATTCGCGACGCCGGTGAAGCTCTCGGTTGTCACGCCTATGTTCAACGAGCGTGCGGCGGTTGATCACTTTGTGGCTCGGCTCCGGCCGGCACTGGACGGGATCGCGGAGAGTTATGAAGTCGTCGCTGTAGATGACGGCAGCAGTGACGCGACGGTGTCGCGGCTGCTTCAGCTGACGACGGATTGGCCTCAGTTGCGTATCGTTGCGCTGCGCCGGAACGTCGGGCATCAGACCGCGCTGCGGGCCGGGTTGAAAACCGCTCGCGGGGAGTACGTCGTGAGCATTGACGCTGATTTGCAGGATCCGCCCGAGACGATCGGTGCGATGCTGGAAAAAGCGCGGAGCGAGAACGTCGATGTCGTTTATGGCGTGCGCAATGATCGCAGCACTGACACCGCGTTCAAGCGGAATACGGCCGGAATCTACTATTGGATGATGCGTCGGCTCGTCGGGCCGTGGATCAGCGACCAAGCGGGCGACTTCCGGCTGATGAGCCGGGCCGTCGTTGACGTACTCAACGAATTGCCCGAGCCGCGGCCGGTCTATCGGCTGGTGGTTCCGTCGCTGGGGTTCTCCAGCGCCGAGGTTGGTTACGCCCGGGAAGAACGCGTCGCCGGCGAGACGAAATACCCGCTCAGCCGTATGATTCGGCTGACGTTCGACAGCATTACCGGGTTCTCCGCGTCGCCGCTGAAGATCGCCACCTGGCTCGGGCTGCTCAGCTTCCTCGCCTGCGTCGCTCTGATCGTCACCGGGATCGTCGCCTGGGGCAGCGGCGCGACCGTGCCGGGCTGGACGTCGCTCTACATCGCCGTGCTCCTGCTCGGCGGCGTGCAGCTCATCTGCCTGGGACTACTGGGCGAATACGTCGGCCGCATCTACGGCGAGGTCCGCCAGCGTCCCCGGTACGTGGTCCGCAAGGTCCATGGAGGGGACGGCCAAGCATGAGGATCGTGCTGTTCGGGTATGGTGAAATGGGCTGCACCGGCCTCGAGTTCCTGCGGGCGCAGGGCGAGGACGTGGCCGCCGTGATCACCCATCGCGACGACCCGAACGAGAAGCGCTGGTACCGCTCGCTCGCCGAGGTCGGGACCGCCGCCCAGGTCCCGGTGATC
>DASRYP010000882.1:0-9458 GCA_035687165.1 Actinoplanes sp.
GCCGGGCCGCCATCGGCTGCATCGACTTACGCCGCCCGTCCCGCAGCAGCCCATGCAGATACATTTCGCGTCTCGCCCACTGGTCAGACCGGGCCACGGGCACAAACAGGTCCGCAGCGAACGCCTCCAAGCTTTGCCGCACACCGAACGCTCATCCGGGGTCACCAAGCATGAAAGTACATGCACCACCCCGACGATCCCACGACACGCTGCCTAACAAAGCACTACTAGCTCACCTCGCTTGCCACGCCGAGAACCCCATGATGCGCTCGTCGAAACCAGCGCAGCGGGGGTGCTCGTGCTGGATTGTTCGTGGTGCGGTCAGGTCCTAGCGGAGCAGTTCGTCGACGTCCTGGGCGACGTACTCGTCTTCGGCACCGTGTCGAGCGAAGTAGTCGCCAATGGCGATCCCGGCGTCCGTGCCTTTCAAAGGGCCGACTGCTCGTCGAGCTCCCTCGATATCGCCCGATCTAACGAGCCAGTGACCGTGGACGATTCGAAGGAATGTTCGAAAGAGCGGCTCCGGGTAGGCGTCAACGGCGTCGGCGGCATTAGGTGCGTCCTGTCGAATCAGGTCTTCGACTCGGAACCACTCGTCGAGATGAGCCTGCAAGTTCTCCCAAGATCCTTCGTAGGGCACGGCCGTGGCTCCGCGGTCGTAGACACCGGTCCCCGGGCCTAGGCGGAGCACGGTCGCCGCGCGGTCGAAGTGCCGTTCGTAGAGATGCATTGAGCTAACCAGCCAATGCTGGCTCCCGACGTGCGCGTCGATCGCGCGAGCCACCACCTCGTGCAGCACGCTCCACTCGAACGTGTTGATCCCGGAGAAGCCCCACATGACGTCGTTGCTTCGTACGGCGATGGACATGTCCAAGCGGTTGCTGCGTTGGACAAAGTGGATCCAGTTGTTGCATGGAATGTCTCTGCTGTCGGTGTAGTCAGCCGACGGATCAAAGAGGCTAATGACCGCACGGCGTGAGGATGGATCGGAGCGAAGCAGCTCCACCACCTCACGTAGTTGGTCAACGCCGTGCCAGTTACGCAACCTCGGGCCGTAGCCGGCTCGCCAAGTTTTGCCATCATCCGAGAAGTGACGCGCCCGAGGAAGGTATCGACTAAGGAACTCGAGATCGCTACGGCCGGCGAGGACCCACACAGTCTCCGCCACGGTGGCGACCACGCTATTCAAGCGCCCTTGCACGCTGATGTAACGTTGCGTTGGGTGGCCGATCCGGAAGGTGCGTGCGGCCAGCTCTCGCGTGAGCGAGCCGCGGACAATGACCTCGTAACCGGTGAGGTTGATCTCGCGCAGCTCGCCCATGAAGGATTCTTCGGCGTTGTGGTAATTGATCATGGGTAAGCCTCGGGCGGGGGAGAAGGTGTAATCGCCTCGACACCTTTCAGCGTCACGCCGTTGGCCTGGACGGCCGACCTGAGCTCATCTAGGCACTCCGCGATCTGGTCGTGTCCTTCATTCACTTGTTGGCGAAGTCCCTCCTCGTCGCCGTGTGATCGCGCAGCATCCCGATAAAGTCTGTTGTAAATCGCAGAAGCGGACAGGGCACGCTCCAGCTTCTTGGCAAGGGGTAGCTCACCGAAGGATGACTTGAGCGCCGCGATGTTCTCGTGGACGCGAGTCAGGCCCAACACTGGAACTGGGCTGCCGTCTGCCGCTCCGGTTGATGGGAGGTGACACTCATCGGTCAAAACTCGCCAGTCGTCCAATGCCGCCGAACCTTCGGGCATAGTTGGTTGATAAGGCAGCAGCGACATTCGGAGCAACCTTGCAGGGTCTTCGTCCACCCATCGGTCCACCCGCGGCACTGCTACCCGGGGAATCTGCCGACCCGACGTTGGGATCGCGGTGATTGTCGTGATCTCGCCTGGCACGAGCTCGTTTCCTTGCTTTGCGTTTAGCTTGCATACAGCGTCAGCCTGTAGTCGGGCCAATTCAGCCAAATTGACTGGCCACCAGTAACGCATTTCCTGCTTGCGGAAGTAGGCCACCACCCGCAGTTCTCTCTTGACAATAAAAAGGTGCACGAGACAAAAGCTTGGAAAATCTTCGCTGCTCTCTGCTGGCTTGTCTTTACCCGGGTTGAAAACACTTATCACCGCTCGGCTGGATCCTTGCTTGGCTGCCAACGCCGCCAAGGCGAGGTCGAACTGATTTGTGTCACCATTCAACGCGAAAATGCGCTCTCCATGGTTGAAAGCCATGGCTGTCAGGGGTTCACGGTTCTGCCACAAGCCAACCAGGTCCTCAAACCACGCTTCGTCTTCCGGGACCGATCCTAAGCCAGCGTAAGACGCAGGTGGCTTCTGCGCCCCTTCAGGGATGATGACGCGACAGACAAGGGGCCTGGGCAACTCGAGCCCCTCGTCGGTCAGGTCCAGAAGCTGCTCGTGGACTTGTCGGGAACCGGCCCCTTCGATGAGGTGGGGACCATTAGTCGCCGAGTCGACCCGCGTGCGGTACTCAGCCGACACCAAAATCGAGTAGTTCATCGATACGCCGGGCGAGACAGAGGTGACGTCCTTCACTAGCACCTTGCCGACACTGGCGCGTGAGGGCACGACAGTAATCAGGCGTCCGATCACGTTCGTCATACCCTGCCCCTGCCCCACGGTTCCCACCGACGACACAATCACCCTGTGAGGGGCGAACACGCTCTGGGCCAACGGCATGTAGCGGTCCTCATACGTCACGGACACGTGCTTGTGCCCGTGGAGGACCATGCCGAATCCATTGATCGCCAGCCAGTCCCGAACTTGGGCGAGGTTCACAATCGCTTCGAAGGGTTTTACTTCCTCTTCGAGGGATATAGGCAGCAACTGATGATGCAGAACGGCTATTAGAACCGGGCCGTCAGTCCTGTCCGTATCGTTTCCAAGCTCCCGAGAAACCGCTACCCGCTGCGCAGGGTTCACGCGTGCTACGTCGTACTGGTTGTTGCGGCGCCAAGCCTTTAGAACCGCCTGTGCGGCTGTATTAGTTTCGTCTGCCTCAACCGCTGCGATCGCCGCGTCCAACTCCGGGTCAGTGCGCGCCTGGACACCGCAGTGATCGCTGCTGTTGAGGCCGACGAGCATGAATGAGTTGTCCGAAGCGGTCAGAAGGGGGCTTTTCGCGTCCGCGGCCTTACTGCCATCGTCAGTCAGGTCGATGCCCTCAAGAAGCGGCGTCACGTATCCCAGGTCGCGCACGCCCGCGATGAAGTCGGCGTACCTCTCAGAAGACCCGGGTTTGCTGCCCCACATCACGTCGTGGTTGCCGGGCACGACCATGATGCGCGAAGGGTCGGGAACTGCCTCTCCGAGGTTGGCCAACATCTCAGGAAGGCGCGCGAAGCCGCTTGCCTGCCCTCGATGGGTGACATCACCACTAATAGCGACTGCGTCCAACCGCACACCTTCACGCGACAAAGCCTCACCCAAAGCGCGGAGCGTGCTGGCCAGGACAGAGGATCGCCCTTGACGTGCGGCTGGAGCGATAACCTCGACTTTGTAGTCGGCAAAGGTCGAGTAGTCTTCATCGCCTAAATGGAGGTCAGACAGGTGCAATAGTGTCGCCAAGGCTCGCGCTTCCTTCCGACTCGAGTGGTGGCCCAAGGGTAACTTTTATCCAGGATGCCGAGCGCACAACACGATAAGAATTACCAGCGGGCCTCTGACTGCAAGCCCAAGTTTGATCTCGCATACTTATCCGCCTTAGCCGCGCCTGTTCCGTTCCGCACCGCCGAGCCCGTGTAGCCGACACTTCAAACTTCGATCATGGACCGACCCTACGCGATTCTGTATAGGGGCCGGCCAACAAGACGGTAGCGGGCAGAGAGGTGCCAGGCCAGGCCAGGCGATGCACCTGGGATGACTTCCGCTCATCGGCTGCTTCCCTCGCGCTTGGCCGGGACTAGCGCTTCACGTGGTGGTCGTACGGTGCGTGACTGTGACGCCCTTGATCGCTAGTTCAGTCGGCTTGGAGCGCGGTGCCGCGTTACCACTGTCCGTTTCTTCAGGCGGCTCGCCGAGGCCGCGGTGCGACTTTGCGCAACGGGCTCTCCACGGTGGCCGTCGGGTGTTGTCGGGTGCGGGCCAGGGCTGGCGATCGTGCGTAGCCGGAAGCGGGTTACCGGGAGCCGCGATCTCTGGTGCTCGGTCCGTCCGCGGTGATGGGCAGCCATGGCCGGTGGTGAACTGTTTGCGACGGCTTTCCAGTTCAAGCGGTGTCGGTACATGAGCCCCCTGATCAGCCATCGCCAGGCGAACCGGTCCAGGGTGTCGATGGTGTCTTTGGCGACGGCGTGCCGGAAGTCGTCGGCTCCGCCGCGCATCACCTGGTTTGAGTCTTGGTCAGCATGGATCCCAGGTCCAGCCGTGATTGAACGCCAAACCATCATCGACCATGAATCACCGCCCGTACGGGTGCCTGCATGGACGTCGGCTTTACGGGCGGGTATTGGTCGCCTTGTTGGTTAGCGGATGGGTGCGCTATGCGGTTGTACCGATTGGCAGAGTTGGACCTTGGCGCACCACCTCCGTCATCCACTGCACCGTTGTCTCCCTTCGGGCACGATTCTCCGGTGTTCACGCCAGAGAGTGAAGATCATCTGACGGGGCAGCGGCGGGCGGGGCCATCGCCTTCTGCGGTACCGACAGTGGTGGTCCATGGGTGATCGCACGTCGCCTTAACGGTCGCGTCGACGCTGCCCGCTGGGCGGATTGGGCCTCCCGGTCTGGCCTGACCGGCAGCGTTCCGGGCGTGTTATACAGAGCGTGATGTTGGTGCGTGGTGATCGGTGGGTGATCGGATGTCGCGACCGTTCAGCGCGGGCGCGACTAAATCAGCGCACTCGCAAGGCGGCTATCGATGGCCGAGACGCCTGGATCATGCGCTCGGCCCCGACCAGCGAAAACGCGAAGGTGCTCTCAGCTGATAGGACGTCCTTGAGATGGCTTTAGGCTCGAAGGGTGACGGGTGTACCCGCGACTACTAGTTATCTGACTGTGGATCAGATGGGTATCGTTCCAGAGCCACGCAGCCGGTAGGTGACCTCGCACAAGGCTGATCGCGTCGTAGCGTCGACATCGGCTGCTCGCTGGCTGCTCGGATGTTCAGTAGTCAGTGCGGACCGGGCCGGATCGACGTGGACTGCCAAAGCTGGCGGCAGGTGTGCGATCAGCCGCATAGCCTGGACCTGGGAGCGCGCAGCCAGACTCGAACGATCCGAAAACACTACGCCGGACAATCCGCCAAGACGCCGTTATCCAGACTTTTAATCTCCAGGCGGATCAGTCGAGGCCGGCGAGCGGCGCCCGTTGGTGATTTGGCGGCGGACTTCTGTGAATCAGGTGCTCTCGACCTCCGCCACGGGCGGAGTCGTTCCCCGGGTCGTGCCAACGGTGGCGATCCGTCGGGGATCGCATGACGCCTTGGCGGCCGCGTCGGCACTGTCCACTCGGCGGTATGTGCTGCCGGCGTGGCTTGACCGGCAGCGTTCCGGGCGTGCTGCACGGAGGGTGATGGCCTTGTGTGGTGATCCGTGGGTGATCGGATGCCGGCGACCGTTTCAGTACGGGCGCGTCCAAATCAGCACGTTCGAGTGGCGGCTATCGATCGCCGAGGAGCTTGACTCAGGCACTCGGCCCTGACCAGCGGAAACGCAAAGGCACTCTGAGCTGCTGGAACGTCTTGAGAAGGCTTTGGGCTCAAGGGATAGCAGAGTGTACTAGTGACCACTAGTCATCTGACTACGGATCAGAAGGGTCTGATCGATTCCTCGCTGGGCGTCGACCGCTTGACCCTGGGAGCACGCACTGAGCAAATCCACGGCAATAGCGGCGCTCGTGATCGGTGTTTCCGCAGGTAGTCAGCGTGGGCCGAGGACCCGTCCGCATTAGGAAACCGATGCTCTATCCCCTGAGCTACGAGGGCCTGCGGCCCATATGGTACCTAGCTGGGGATACTCACGAGTGCCCGGGCGTCCCGTGGGGCGCCAAACGGTGCCATCTGGTCCACCGGCGGGGGTTCCGTCGCTGGTCGGAGGACACGTGGAGCATTTTTCGCGCACACGCGGCCCGGCGTGCCCGGCGGTGACCACGGGTGCCCGGCGCTGATCAGTGGTGCCATCCACTCGCCGAGCACATCCGGAGCACTCGCGGCGTCTTCTGAGCTGGGAAAACACCTTCGGCGGTCGACTTGATGTTCGCGACGGGTCACGCGATCGTTCGTGCACCGGTACCGCGGGGTGCGCCTCCTGCGGCAGCGTCGCCGGAAGCCGAGGGGCGCCGGGCTCCCCGCCCGGTATCGCGGCTATCGAGTTTGCGCCGAAGCACCCCGCACTCGATTCGGTCCATCTCGCTGTTCAACCGCCAGAGGCTACGGCTGATCGGCAAGCAGTTGATCGCGCCATTGGGAGAAGCGCTGCCGCATAGCGGTGATGTGGTCGTTGGTAGCGCCGTAGGCGGCGAAGCGGCGATCCGGGTATCGCTGGAACATCGCCAGTAGGTCGGCGAAGACACGACGGTCGAAACCGGCGTCGGCCTGTTCGGCGAGTTGCATCAGCTGCTCACGGGTGTAGCGACCGGTCTCAACGGAGGCATCGACGTCGAGGAAGTCGCGTGGTTCGGCACGGGTAAACAGAGCGGACATCTTGCCTGCGACGACGTCGTCGATGTGGAGGACGGGGCCGACATCCATTATCACTGGCGGCAAGGAGCGCCAGTTCGCCGCCAGCTCGATCTTGTACGACCGGTCGGGTGCGGTGGAGTCGGTCACTGCGAGCTGGGCGAAGGTCTCGAACTGCCGCACGACCTCGACGGCGTACCCCTCCGCGCGGTAGCTGTCGACGACGGCATCAACCGCGGTCGCGAAGTCACCGCGGCGTTCCCAGGCGGTGAACAGATCGACATCCTCGCTCGGGCGGTCGAGGATCCCGTGGGCCTGGACGGCGTATCCACCGGCCAGCGCGAAGCCGTAACGGCTGGCCGCTCGGAGGCGACCTCCGCCAGCTTCAGGTGGCCTGAATCCATGCTCAGCCGGCAAGCGCCCGAGGCGGCGCCGACAGCTCCGGGAAGCGGCTCTGCCATAGTGCCCGCAACCGCGCAGGAAGCCACAAGTCAGGCCATACCCGGCGAAGCGTGTCGCCGTTGAGCCAGCGAGCAAGGTCGTCTGCCGTTGCCGCTTGATTCAGAACCGTCTGGTACATCACCTGGAGATCGCCAGGATCGTCCAGGTCATAGGTGCTGTCACCAGACCAGTCAAGCGATGGGTCGAGCGTTGCCAGGCCACTGTCGGGGCCGTGAAGGTCGACCAACCTTCCGGGCACGACGTAGTGCCGCTGGTCCGCGTACCGCGAACCGCGTGCAGCGCTGCTGCTCGCCGCCATGTGCCGCACCCCCTTGTCCCCCGATTGTACGGCCCGGCCGATTCCGGTGACCTCACCCTCGATCCATCGCCGCTAGCCTGTCGCCCCCAGCCCCTGCGACTGCCCTCAATGCGGCAAACGCGCTACCGCTGCGGTTGCAGAAGCGTTCGGCCGACGTATTGGGTGAGCAGGTACAACGGCTAGGAAAAGCCTACAGCGGCATCGACAAAATCGAGCGGCACTCGTCGGTGGCAGCAGCCTGTAGACCTGGCAGCGAGGATTCCCTTATGTCGAGATCGCCTAGAACATCCGGTACGGATCTGCACTGCCGGCCGGCACGCACTGGAGCGTTCGTCGCACTATTGGTGCCATCGCTCCATGTCGAGACGCACTGCGCTAGCCGCGTCGCCGCGTTCGCCTTCCCCTCTCGGCACGATGATCGGCCGCGCGGTCGCCGTGGATACGTTGATCCTGACCCGGCCTACTCGAGCCTTCCCTCCCCCGAAGTCACCGGTGTGGGTGACCGAGCTCGCTAAAGTCGGGGGTCGCATCGATACGCCGGCTGTCGGGAGGTGTCGTGGACGACGAACCGTGGATTGGTCCGGGCCTCGAGCGGATCGATGAGTGGGAGCGCCGGTTCGCCGAGCGGGCGGCCCAAGCCAAAGTGCTGGCGGAGCGCACGGCCCAGCTGTCGGCCACTGCCCAGGAGGCTGACGGCCTCGTGGAGGTGACCGTCGGTTCGAACGGTCAGGTGACGGATCTGCGGTTGGACGAGAAGATTCGTGCACAGTCGGCCGCGACCACCGCACGGCAGATCCTGTCAGCTATCAGGGCGGCGAAGTCCTCGCTGGTCCGGCAGTATGGCGAGGTAACGGCGGAGACCGTCGGCGCGGACAGCGAGACGGGCCGGGCGGTGCTGGCTGGGTTGAATGCCCGGCTGGCCGTCGACGAGGACGAGCCGAGGTCATGACCGGCACCGGCGATCAGGTGAAGGTCAACTCTGGCGACCTGGTCACGCACGCCGGGCAGATTGACGGGATCGGCGACGGGCTGACCACCGCGCAGCAGGCGGGTTCGGCTGTTCGGGTGGACTCGGCGGCGTATGGGAAGCTTTGTCAGTTTGTTCCGGCGCTGCTCAATGTCCTTCAGGATCAGCTGATCGACGGGATCGCGGCCGCGGCGACCTCGGCTCGCGACACCGCGGACGCCCTGCGCGCGGTGGCTGCTGGCTACGACGGCGCCGACGGGCGGGCCGCTGACCGGGTCCGGAACACCCGATGACCTCGCCGAACCCGCTGGTCGCCACCGCGACGAACGGCCCGGTTGAACCGTGGGCCGGGGTGTGGATCGCCGAGGACATCGAGACGCTCTGTCGCGGAGTGAAGGACGGCAGTTGGATCGAAGGCACACTCGGGGCGGTCTCGGTCGGGCTGGACGCGCTCGCCTTCGTCTCCGACCCCATCGGCTCGCTGCTGCAATACGGCGTGGCGTGGATCCTCGAACACGTCAAGCCGCTGTCCGAGGCTCTCGACTGGCTGGCCGGCGATCCCGGGCAGATCGCCGCGCACGCGCAGACCTGGCGCAACGTAGCGGGCGCCTTGCACGGCCGGGCGGCTGATCTCGAGCAGGCGGTGCGCTGGGACGTCAGCGAGTGGACCGGGTCGGCGGCCGACGCGTACCCCGATTGGGTCGGTCAACAGAAAGCCGCCGTTGGCGGCATGGCGCGAGGCGCCGAAACCCTCGCGACGATTACCGAGGCCGCCGGGATGCTGGTCGCGGGCGTACGCATGATGGTGCGCGACGCCATCGCGGTGCTGGTCTCCCGACTGATCGTCTACGCGGCCGAAGAAGTCGCCTCATTCGGAATCGCGTCGGTCGCTGAAACTGCGGGTAAGTACGGCTTCAGTACCGAGGACGTCATCACCGTCAAGAATCATGTGTTTCGCGACGAACACCTGCTCGACCTGTACGGTGACGACATCGTGGGGCCTTTCGACGCGAACCCGCGAATGGCCGAGGCCTGGCAGCGGCTGGCTGACGGCAATCCGCATCCGGCGGACATCGACCTGCTCAACCACGAACGCTACGAGGCCA
>DASRYP010000883.1:0-2937 GCA_035687165.1 Actinoplanes sp.
AGATGATCTCGTACGAGGTCGCGATGGGTCTTTCGATCGTGGCGGTCTTCATGACCGCCGGCTCGATGAGCACTTCGCAGATCGTGGCCGCGCAGGCGCACGGCAGCCCGGTCAACATCTTCGGCTGGGAGGTGACGACCCCGAGCTGGTACGCCGTCCTGCTGCTGCCGAGCTTCATCATTTACTGCATCGCGGCGGTCGGCGAGACCAACCGGGCGCCGTTCGACCTGCCCGAGGCGGAGTCCGAGCTGGTCGGCGGCTTCCACACCGAGTACTCGTCGTTCAAGTTCGCGCTCTTCTTCCTGGCCGAGTACATCAACATGATCACCGTCTCGGCGTTCGCCACCACGCTGTTCCTCGGCGGCTGGCGGGCCCCCTGGCCGATCACCTGGTTCTGGGAGGGCGCGAACTCCGGCTACTTCGCGGTTATCTGGTTCTTCGCCAAGGTGCTGCTGCTGCTCTTCGGCTTCATCTGGCTGCGGGCCACCCTGCCCCGGATGCGCTACGACCAGTTCATGCGCTTCGGCTGGAAGGTCCTCATCCCGGTCAACCTGGTGTGGATCCTCTTCCTGAGCTACGTGAAGATCGCCAACAACGAGCTCTCCCAGCAGGCCAAGTGGTTCTCGATCATCGGCATCGTCGTCGTGATCCTGTTGGTCGCGATGCTCTGGCCGGCCGCGCGCAAGCCCCGGCAGATCTCCATCGAGGAGGAACTCGCGGCGAGACCCCCGGGCAGTTTCCCGGTGCCACCGATGGATCTCCAGGTACCCCCCAGTCCACGGGCCCGCCGAGCGGTGGCCGAACGCGCCGCCGCGCTGGTCGGCGGCGACTCCTCGCCCGTTTCTGCAGACAAGGAGGTGTGACGTGGGGACGTTCACCGGCTCGTTCAAGGGCTTCGGGGTGACCTTCGCGCACATGTTCCGCAAGGTCATCACGACCGACTACCCGTTCTCGCCGCCGACGCCGGCGCCGCGCTACCACGGCCGGCACATTCTCAACCGGCACCCGGACGGCCTGGAGAAGTGCATCGGCTGTGAGCTGTGCGCCTGGGCCTGCCCGGCCGACGCGATCTATGTCGAAGGTGCCGACAACACCGACGAGGAGCGTTACTCGCCGGGTGAGCGCTACGCGGGCATCTACCAGATCAGCTACGCCCGGTGCATCTTCTGCGGGCTGTGCATCGAGGCTTGTCCGACCCGGTCGCTCACCATGAGCAACGAGTACGAGCTGGCCCGCGACAACCGCCAGGACCTGATCTTCACGAAGAAGGAACTGCTGGCGCCGCTGCTGCCGGGCATGGAGCAGCCGCCGCACCCGATGCGGCTGGGCGATACCGACAAGGACTACTACCTCGGGGCGCTCACCAACCCGGGCACGTCGGCCGGTGCCGAGCGGGCGCCGTGGGCGACGAACGAGGCCGCAGCCGCCTCTGGTGAAGCGGCCGAGTCGGACCGCGGCGGGAAACGAAATGAAAAGACCGTTGAGGGGGCCGTGTGATGGACCACGTCTCCACGGGCGAAGCGGTCGCCTTCTGGATCCTCGGCTCGATCGCCGTCATCGGCGCGCTCGGCATGGTGCTGGCCCGCAACGCGGTCCACTCCGCGCTGTGGCTCGTCGTGACGATGCTCTGCCTGGGCTTCCTCTACGTGGTCAACGCGGCGCCGTTCCTCGGCGCGGTGCAGATCATCGTCTACACCGGCGCGATCATGATGCTCTTCCTCTTCGTGCTCATGCTGGTCGGCCGGGATGCCTCCGACTCGCTGATCGAGACGTTGCGCGGCCAGCGGGTCGCCGCGATCCTGCTCGGCGTCGGCTTCGCCGCGCTGATCGGCACCGGGCTGGCCCGCTCGCTCGGCGACACCAGCACGGTGGGACTGGCCGACGCGAACGCCAACGGCAACGTGCAGGGCCTTGCCGCGCTGCTCTTCACCCGGTACGTCTTCGCCTTCGAGGTCACCTCGGCGCTGCTCATCACCGCCGCGGTCGGCGCGATGATCCTGGCGCATGTCGAGCGGTCCAAGGCCGACGTGGTCGACCAGCTGACCCGGATGAAGCAGCGGTTCCGGCCGGGCAACTACCCCGGCCCCAAGCCCGGCCCCGGCGTCTATGCCAACACCATGTCGGTCGCCGCGCCCGCACGGCTGCCGGACGGCAACGGCGCCGAGCGGAGCATCTCCCAGATCCTGCCGATCCGGGAGCTCACCGCTGATGAGTTGGCCCCGAAGGGAACGGACAAATGAGCGCGAAGCGGTGGGTTTCAATCGAGGTGGCTCAGTGACCCCGGATTATTATCTTGTGCTCGCGGCGATCCTGTTCACCATCGGCGCCGCCGGGGTGCTCGTCCGCCGCAACGCGATCGTGCTGTTCATGTGCATCGAGCTCATGCTCAACGCCGCGAACCTCGCGATGGTCACCTTCAGCCGCATCAACGGCGGCCTGGACGGCCAGATCATCTCGTTCTTCGTGATGGTCGTCGCGGCCGCCGAGGTCGTGGTGGGTCTCGCGATCATCATGTCGATCTTCCGTACGCGGCGCTCGGCGAGCGTCGACGACGCGAACCTCCTCAAGTACTAAAGGGGCCTTCACGTGGAACAGACAGTGGAGTACGCCCCCGCGTCGGGGGTGCTGAGCGGAATCTGGCTTTTGGTGGCCATTCCGCTGGTCAGCGCCGCGATCCTGCTGCTGCTCGGCAAGCGGGCCGACAAGTGGGGACACTGGCTCGGCGTCCTCTCGGTGGCGGCCACGTTCGTACTCGGGCTGGTCTTCTTCATCAGCCTGAGCGGGCTGGAGGACGGCGAGCGGTCGGCCCAGCAGAGCCTGTGGGACTTCATCACGGTCGGGAACCTGCACGTCGACTTCGGGTTGCTGTTCGACCCGCTGGCCGGCGTCTTCGTCCTGCTGATCACGGGCGTCGGCTCGCTGATCCACCTGTACGCG
>DASRYP010000884.1:0-4397 GCA_035687165.1 Actinoplanes sp.
CGTGGGTCGGGCACCGGTACCGCCGACAGGAGCGCCTGCGTGTACGGGTGACCGGCGTGCTCGTAGACGTCGTCGGCGTCGCCGATCTCGACGATCCTGCCCAGGTACATCACCGCGACGCGGTCGGAGATGTGGCGCACCACCGACAGGTCGTGCGCGATGAAGACGTAGGACAGTCCCAGCTCGCGCTGCAGGCCCTCGAGCAGGTTGATCACTTGGGCCTGGATCGAGACGTCGAGGGCCGAGACCGGCTCGTCGCAGACGATGATCTCGGGGCGCAGGGCCAAGGCTCGGGCGATGCCGATGCGCTGGCGCTGGCCGCCGGAGAACTGGTGCGGGTAGCGGTTGATGTGGTCGGGGTTGAGTCCGACGATGTCGAGCAGTTCCCGCACCGCCCGGTCCTTGCCGTGGTGCGGCACGGCGTCGGGGTGGATGTCGAAGGGCTCGCCGACGATGTCACCCACTGTCATGCGGGGATTGAGCGACGTGTACGGATCCTGCATGACCATCTGGATGTTGCGGCGGGCCCGGCGCAGCGCCGGGCCGGTCAGCCGGGTCAGGTCGTCGCCGCGGACGCGGATCTCGCCACGGGTCGGCTTCTCCAGACCGACCAGCAGTTTGGCCAGCGTCGACTTGCCACAGCCCGACTCGCCCACGATGCCGAGCGTCTCGCCGCGGCGTAGCTGCAGGTCGACGCCGTCGACGGCGCGGACGGCGCCCACCTTGGTCCGGAGGACGACGCCCTTGCTGATCGGGTAATGCTTGACCAGGTCGCGGGTCTCGAGCACGACGTCAGACACCGAGGACCTCCCGGACGAAGTGGCAGCTCGCGGTGCGCCGGGGCGCGATCTGATAGGTCGGCGCCGGTTCCAGGCGGCAGATCTCCCGGGCGTACGCGCAGCGCGGGTGGAAGGCGCAGCCGATCGGGATGTCCGTGAGCGCGGGCGGCAGGCCCCGGATCACGTTGAGCGGCCGCCCCTTGAGGTCGAGCCGCGGGATCGATTCGAGCAGTGCCTTGGTGTAGGCGTGCGCGGGGTAGGCGTAGATGTCGTGGACCGGCGCCTCCTCGACGACCTTCCCGGCGTACATGACCGCGATCCGGTCGGCGACGTCGGCGACCACGCCCATGTCGTGGGTGATCAGGATCAGGCCCATGTCGCGCTGGCGTTGCAGCTCGGCGAGCAGGCTCATGATCTGGGCCTGGACGGTCACATCGAGGGCCGTGGTGGGCTCGTCGGCGATCAGCACCTCGGGGTCGAGGGCGAGCGCCATCGCGATCATGACGCGCTGGCGCATGCCGCCGGAGAGCTGGTGCGGGTAGTCGTCGACGCGGCGGCGGGCGTCCGGGATGCGCACCTGGTCGAGCAGGTCGATCGCGCGGAGCTTGGCATCCTTGCGGGACATGCCGCGGTGGACCCGGAACTGCTCGGCGAGCTGGAACCCGACCGTGTATACCGGGTTCAGCGCGCTGAGCGCGTCCTGGAAGATCATCGCGATCCGGTTGGCACGGACCTTGCGGCGCTCCTTCTCGGGCAGCCGCAGCAGGTCGACGCCGCGATAGCGCACCTCGCCCCGGGTCACGTAGCCGGGCGGGGTGTCGAGAATGCCCATGATGGCCTGCGCGGTCACCGACTTGCCACAGCCCGACTCGCCCAGCACCGCGAGCGTCTCGCCGGGGCTGAGCCGCAGGTCGACGCCGTTCACCGCGCGGGCGACGCCGTCCCGGGTGCGGAACTCCACGTGCAGGTCGTTCACTTCGAGCAGCGCGGCCCGCGGGTCGAGGCCGGGCAGCGCGTCCACTTGAGCCCTGATGTCGGTCATCGGCGCCTCACCGCAGTTTCGGGTCGAAGGCGTCGCGGACGGCGTCGCCGAGCATGATGAAGGCGAGCACGGTGGCCGCCAGGAAGATCGAGGGCCAGACCAGAGGCGCAGCGACCGTACGGGCGTAGGGGCCGGCCTCGGCGATCGCGAGCCCCCAGCTGATCGCGTCGCCCTTGAGCCCCACACCCAGGTAGGAGAGCGTGGCCTCACCGGCGATGTTGATGCCCAGCAGGACGGTCAGCACCACGATGAACGGGCTGATCGAGTTGGGCAGGATGTGCCGGAGCATCAGCCGAGCCGGGCTCGCGCCGAGCATCCGTGCGGCGGTCACGTAGTCCTGGTTCTTGGCCGAGATCACCGCCGAGCGCATCACCCGGGCCGCGGTGGTCCAGCCGAGCACCCCGAGGGTGACGATCACGGCGAAGAGGCCGTTGCTCTCCGGGTCCGACGCGAGGCGCTTGGCCAGCACGATCGCGCCGAGCAGGAACGGGATGGCCAGCACCACGTCGACGAAGCGCGAGAGCAGGGCGTCGAGCCAGCCGCCGAAGTAGCCGGCCAGGAGCCCCACGACCAGGCCGATCAGCCCGGCGATCAGGGTGGCGCTGATGCCGACGAGCAGCGAGTCGCGAGCGCCGTAGACGGTCTTGGCGTAGACGTCGCAGCCCTGGAAGTCGTACCCGAAGAGCGCGCCGCCACCCGCGCCGGCGTGCTTGCGGGCGAGCACGCAGTCGCGGGGGTCGGCCGAGGTGAACAGCGACGGCCAGAGAGCCATCAGCAGGATGACCACGACCAGCACCGCGGCGATCCAGAAGATCTTGCGGGAGCGCAGTTCGAGCCAGGCGTCACCGGCCAGGCTGCTGAGTTTGCCCTCGGACGGGACGTCGGGCGCCTCGACGGTGGAGACGACGTTGTTGTCACTCATAGCGGATCCGGGGGTCGAGAACGGCGTACAGCAGGTCGACGATCAAGTTGATCACCAGGAAGACGATCACCAGCACGCTGACGAAGCCGACCACCAGCGGACCGTCCTCGGTGCGGATGCCGCGGAAGAGGTTGAAGCCGACGCCGGGGATGTTGAAGACACCCTCGGTCACGACAGCACCTGACATCAGCGCGCCGATGTCCACCCCGATCAGGGTGATCACCGGGATCAGCGAGTTGCGCAGGACGTGCACGCCGATCACGCGCTTGGGCGCGAGGCCCTTGGCCCGGGCGGTACGCACGTAGTCGGCGCGCAGATTCTCGGCCACTGACGAGCGGGTCACCCGCAGCTCGGTCGCGACCACCAGCGTGCCCAGGACGAGGGCGGGAAGCAGCAGCTGGTAGAGGTTCGCGTCCCGGGTGGCGGTGGGCGGGAACCAGCCCAGCTGGATGCCGAAGACGAGCTGGGCCAGCGGCGCCAGCACCACGATCGGCATGGCCAGCACGACCAGGGTCAGCACCAGGGTCACGGTGTCGAACGCCCCGCCCCGCCGAATGCCGGAGAGCACACCCGCACCGACCGCGACGACGGCCGCGATGACGATCGCGAAGAGCGCCAGCCGGATCGTGACCGGCCACGCCTGGGACAGCATCTCGCTGATCGGGCGGCCGGTGAGGGACTGGCCGAGGTCGCCGGTGAGCAGGCCCTTCACGTAGTGCCAGTACTGCGTGAAGAAGCCGTCGTCGAGGTGGTAGCGAGCGTTCAGCCCGGTGCGCTGGCTCTCGGTGAGCGAACGCTCGCCGGCCAGCACCTGGTAGGGGTCGTCCACGTTGGCGAACATCAGCGCATAGACGACGAAGGTGGCCCCGAAGAAGGTGAGGACCATCTGAAGCAGGCGCCGCACGATATAGCGGAACATGTGGTGAAGCCTTTTGGGCGAGGGGCATGGGGGACGAACACAGCGGTGGCGCCACGGTTTCACCTCAACCGTGGCGCCACCACCGTTCGAGCGGACAAACTATGCGGCGATGTCGATCGTGTAGATATCGACCTTCTGGTACAGGTCCATCGTCACGTCGGTGACCCGCTCGGAGTAGCCGAAGACGTTCTGTCCGAACCGCAGCGGCAGCACGGGCATGTCCTTGACCAGAATGTCCTCCGCGTCACGCCACAGCTTCTCGGCCTGCGTGGTGGTCGGCGCGGCCGAGCCCTGACGAACCAGGCTGTCGAACGTCGAGTTCTCGTAGCCGTAGTAGTTCGACGAACCATCGCTGGTGAACAGCGGGCCGAGGTAGCTCTCCATCAACGGGTAGTCCATCGTCCAACCGAGACGGATCAGGCCCACGTCCTCCTTGGCCCGCACCTTGTCGAGCAGGACCCTGAGCTTCGGCAGGCCGACACCGGTGCAGTTGACGCCGAGGGACGCCTTGATCTGGTTGCACATCGCGTCGACCCAGGCCTTGTGGCCGCCGTCCGTGTTATACGTGATCTTGATGTCCCGGGGACCGTTGGCCGACGTGTAGAGCTGCCGCGCCCTGGTCGGGTTGTACTCGCACCACTCGCCGCAACTGTTCGGCCGGGCGCCCTTGACCCGCGGGGACACGAACGACTTGGCCGGCGTCTCGGCCCCGAGGAAGACCTGGTCGGTCATCTC
>DASRYP010000885.1:0-3255 GCA_035687165.1 Actinoplanes sp.
AGCACCTGCGGGGCGGCCTCGGCATAGAGGTCCTTGAGGTAGTAGACCGCGTTGCGCGCCTCGTCGGTCGGGTCGGGCCGGTCGAGCCGCAGCTCGTCGGTCTGCCACAGCAGGTCGATCAGCTCGGCGAACCTGCGGGTCGAGGCGCTGGTGTCGCTCTGACCGTAGAGGACCGCGGCGGCGGCCTCGGCGTCGAGCGCGTCGGCCAGCTGGCGCAGCTTCGACAGGATCGAGCGGCGGGCCGCCTCGGTCGGGTGGGCGGTGAAGACCGGGCGGACGGCGAGGCGACGGGCGGCCGCGGCGATCTCGTCGGCCGGCACCCCCCGCTCGGCGATCTGCTTGGCGGCCTGGTCGAGCCAGCCGCCGTCCTGGGCCCGGCGCCGGCGCAGGTCGCGCGAGCGGTGCACCTGCTCGGTGATGTTGGCCAGGTGGAAGTAGGTCGAGAACGCGCGGGCCAGCTTGGTGCCGGTCGTGACGTCCATCGCGGCGAGCCGGTCGGCGGCGGCCTGCGGGTCCTGGCGGACCAGCGCGCGGATCTCCTCGACCAGGTCGAGCAGCGGGCGGCCCTCCTGCCGGGCCAGGGTCTGGCCGAGCAGGGTGCCGATGCGTCGGATGTCGGCGCGTAGGGCAGCGTCAGGACCGTCGGGGTCGAGGTGGCCGTGCTGGTCTGTCATCGGGGGCGCTCCTTCGCGAAAAGTGCTCCAGGACAGCGCTGTCCCGACTTCGCCGATCGTATCGGCGTGACCCTACCCGGGGGGAATTTGAGGCAAGTCTCACGGAACGCTGCCTGGCCTGCTGCCCGGCACGCGTTCCATCAGACGGAGACCGGAACGGCCGGGCGCACTTCCGGCTGCCGGTCGGGGGCGATCCGGCTCGCCGTGGCGATCGGGGTGAGCAGCAGCCGCCCGGGTGTCTCGGTCGGGGGCGTCTTGGCGACGAAGGCGTGCCGGGCGGCGGCGAACCCGGAGCGGTCGCCGAACATGTCCCGGCTCATCTCGGCCAGCTCCCCGGCCTCGTAGGCCTCGAGCGGGACCCGCTCACCGGCCAGGCGGCGGGCCTTGGCCTGACGGCGGCGCCGGGCACCGCGCGGGTCGCTCTCGCGCTCGGCCAGGTCGATGAGCCATTCCGCGTACGCCTCGGGGTGGCGCGGCCCGACCTCGTCGACCAGCCCGATCGTCGCCGCCTGCTCGGCGCTGACCGGGAGCTTGGCGTCGAGGAGCCGCCCCGCCGCCTCCTCGCCGACCCGTCGGGGCAACGTATAAGTGTGCAGCTCGGAGCCGTACAGGCCGATCTCGTAGTAAGGGTTGAGGACGATGCCCGCGCGGGCCGCCACCAGGTCGGCCCCGAGACCGAGCATCACACCGCCGGCGCCGGCGCTGCCCGCGTACGCCGCCACGACGACCTGCTTCGTGCAGGTGATGATCTCGCGGCACACGTCGTTGATCGTCCGGATGTTCCGCCAGGCGCTACCGGCCGGGTCGGGCGCTGCCTCGATCACGTTGAGGTGGATGCCGTTGCTGAACGCGTCCGTGCCACCCCGCAGCACCAGCACCTCGGTGTCCTGACCGGCCGCGTGGCGCAGCCCCGCGAGCAGGCGACGGCAGTGTCCGGGGGCCATCGCGCCGTTGTAGAAGTCGAAGGCGAGCCAGCCGATCCGGCCGGTACGGCGGTATCGCACCTGACGGTAGGCGGCCGGTGACTCCGGCTCGGTGCCGACCGGCAGGGGCGAAGGGGGTACGTCCCGCAGCCGTGAGCCGAGCAGCGTGGTCGCCGGTAATTTGATTCCGGCCCGGACGTGGTCGGCCTCGGCGGCTCGCAGGTGGCCCAGCCAGAGGGCGCCGTCGCCGGTGCCGACCAGTACGGCGCCCTGGCGGCGGCTGATCAACGTGCCCGGCCGGCTGGGCCGGGCCAGGCCGGGTGTGGCGTCGTAGGCGAAGACCGGCAGCCCGCCCACCTCGGTGCGTACGCCCGGAGCGCCGTCGGCGGCCCGGATCCGGCGCAGGATCCGCTCAGTCTCGTCCGACCAGTCGAAGGCCCGGTCGTCCTGCCTCATCTGCGGCCTGGGCCGCGCCTCGTCGGTGGGCACCGGCTCGAAGTCCGGGTCGGCCGCCTTGGCCACCACCTCGAACACGCACTCCATCGCGGCGTCCGCGACCGGTCCGTTGTAGAGCGACGACTTGCGCGGCGCGGCGGTCGGCATCGCGAACGTCCGGGTCGCCCAGATCGGCCCGGCGTCCATCTCCTCGACCGCCTGTAGCGCGGTGACCCCCCAGGTGTGCGCGCCCTCGGCGATCGCCCAGTCCAGTGCGGACGGGCCGCGGTCGCCGACCGGCCCGGGATGGATGATCACCGTGCGCCGCCACTGCCAGATCTCGGCGGGCACCCGGTGTTTGAGGAACGGGCAGATGATCAGGTCGGGGTCGGCCGCCCGCACCGCGGCGATCAGGTCGGGGGCGCTGGTCGCGAGCTGCACTCCCACGTCGTGGCCGGCCTCCCGCAGGGCGCACCAGACGCGCTGACTGAGGCCGTTGAACGCCGTAACGAGCAGCAGGATTCGCACGTTGCTCCCTCGAAGATGTGCACCGACAAGGGTGTGCACTATTCGGCGATTATCTACGTTTATGTCGGACATGGTGTGCGATTCCGTCGCCGACCAAGAATGTCGTAGGGCCGGACTAGACTTGGTTTCGTACCCCCGCCCCTCTGGGCGTTTGGGGTTCTTCGACGTGTGTACTGAGGTGTCTTAGACATGCAGCTCTCCGGTCTCCTTCCGGCCGCTCTCCGCGATCGTGCTCTCGCGCGGGCTCGTGATCTCGCCCGCGCCGGCTTCGTCGAGTCCGACGCGCTCGACCTCACCGCCCCCGCCTCGCTGCGGCCGTTCATCGTGGCCGCCGTGGCCGGCGCGGCCGAGATCGGCGGGGCCGGCAAGCCGGTCCTCGCCGTCACCGCGACCAGCCGCGAGGCCGACGACCTGGCCGAGGCGCTGGGCTGCCTGATCAACCCGTCGCGGGTCGCCGTCTTCCCGTCCTGGGAGACGCTGCCGCACGAGCGCCTCTCGCCCCGCTCCGACACGGTCGGCAAGCGCCTCGCCGTGCTGCGCCGCCTCGCCCACCCCACCCCCGGCGACGAGATCCAGGTCGTCGTCGCCCCGGTCCGCTCGGTGCTTCAGCCGCAGCTCAAGGGCCTCGGCGACCTCGAGCCGGTCGAGCTGACCACCGGCGGCGGCGCCGACCTCGACGAGGTGGCCCACCGCCT
>DASRYP010000886.1:0-3590 GCA_035687165.1 Actinoplanes sp.
TGGACGGCGACGTCGTAGCCGTCGACCTCGGTGCGCAGCGTCAGGTCGCCCGTCACGACGCCCACCTCGTCGGTCATCACGCCGCCGGGGCCGGCGACGATGTCGGTGGTGGGCGGCGCGGGCGCGGCAGTCGCCGGTTCAGCAGCCGGTTCAGCAGCCGGTTCAGCGTCGGCGGTCGGTGACGGCGTCGTCATCAGCACTTCTCCAACATGTCCTTGAGCGCGGCCTTCTCCTTGACGGTGACCGTCAGCTTCCACTTGGATTTCACCGTCACCCAGTCTTGCGCATACTCGCACCAGCTGCTGGCATCCGTGGGTTTCCAGGTGGACGGGTCCTGGTCGCCCTTCGACCGGTTGGAGTTGGCCGACACCGCGATCAGCTGCGGATCGTCGAGGTCGTTGGCGAACTCCTCGCGCTCGTCGGTGCTCCACTTCGCAGCGCCCGAGCGCCACGCGTTGGCCAGCGGCACCATGTGATCGATGTCGACCTTGGTCGGGGCGTCCAGGACCTTGCCGTCGTAGAGGCTGTTCCAGGAGCCGGCGACGACGTTGCAACCGGAGGTCTTGACGTTCGTCCCGTCGCGTTTGAGCACCGAGTCGCGGACGTCGCAGTTGCTGCCGGTGCTGCGCCAGTGCGGGAAGTTCTCGCGCTTGTAGCCGCTCATCGACCCGGTCTTGGTCACCACGGTCAACTCGTCGAGCTGGCTGGTGGCGGTCGTGACGTCCTTGGTGGAGCCGGATCCGGGGTCGCCGGGCTGGGGGGAGACGCCCGCACAGCCGGCGAGAGCGAGGAGGGCGGTGGCCAGGATCAGGGGGGTACGTGGGAGCACATGTCCCAGAGTAGAAGGAGTGCGCCCGTTCTGCCCGAGTCGTCATCCGTGGGCGGATCCTTCCGCGCGCCGCCGTCCAGTCCGGAGGGCGGCGCGCGGATCGGGAATGCTCAGCGAGCGCGGTTGATCGCGCTGGTGACTGCCTTGATCGAGGCGCTCACGATGTTCGCGTCGATGCCGACACCCCACACCGTACGGTCGCCGACCTCGACCTCGACGTACGCTGCGGCCTGCGCGTCGCCACCCGAGGTGAGCGCGTGCTCGTTGTAGTCCAGCACCCGCACGGCGATCCCCAGCGGCTCGATGGCCTGCACGAACGCGTCGATCGGGCCGTTGCCGACGCCGACCAGCGGGCGCCGCTGACCACGGTGGAAGATCTCGACGTCGATCTCGACCTTGCCGTCGCGGATGGACGTGCTGTAGTCGGCGATCTGGAACGCGGTCGACGTCTGGTGGTCGACCAGGTATTCGCCGGCGAAGATGTCCCACATCTCCTGCGGGCTGACCTCGCCGCCCTCGACGTCGGTGTGGTGCTGCACCACACCGGAGAACTCGATCTGCAGCCGCCGCGGCATGTCGAGCTTGTGCTCCTCCTTCATGATGTATGCCACCCCGCCCTTGCCGGACTGCGAGTTGACCCGGATGACGGCCTCGTAGTTGCGGCCGAGGTCCTTGGGGTCGATCGGCAGGTAGGGCACGCCCCAGGTGACCTTCTCGATCTCCACACCGGCGGCGTCCGCATCGGCCTGCAGGGCGGCGAAGCCCTTCTTGATCGCGTCCTGGTGCGAGCCCGAGAAGGCGGTGTAGACCAGATCTCCGACGTACGGGTGGCGTTCGTGCACGGGCAGTTGGTTGCAGTATTCGACAGCGCGCTTGATCTCGTCGATGTCGGAGAAGTCGATCATCGGGTCGATGCCCTGCGAGAACAGGTTCAGGCCCAGGGTGACCAGGTCGACGTTGCCGGTGCGCTCGCCGTTGCCGAACAGGCAGCCCTCAATGCGGTCGGCGCCGGCCAGCAGGCCCAGCTCGGCGGCGGCCACCGCGGTGCCGCGATCGTTGTGCGGGTGCAGCGAGAGCACGACCGACTCGCGCCGGGGCAGGTGCCGGTGCATCCACTCGATCGAGTCGGCGTACACGTTCGGGGTGGCCATCTCGACCGTGGCCGGCAGGTTGATGATCAGCGGCCGGTCGGGCGTCGGGTCGATGACGTCGATCACCGCGGAGCAGATCTCCAGCGCGTAATCCAGCTCGGTGCCCGTGTAGGACTCCGGCGAGTACTCGTAGAAGATCTCGGTGTCCGGGGTGTGGATCTCGGCGTACTTCTGGCAGAGCCGCGCCCCGGTGGTGGCGATGTCGGTGATGCCGTCCTTGTCCAGCCCGAAGACCACCCGGCGCTGCAGCGTCGACGTCGAGTTGTAAAAGTGCACGATCGCGCGCTTGGCGCCACGGATCGACTCGAACGTGCGGTTGATCAGGTGCTCACGGCACTGCACCAGCACCTGGATCGTGACGTCGTCGGGGATCAGGTCCTGCTCGATGAGCTGGCGGACGAAGTCGAAGTCGGTCTGGCTGGCGGCCGGGAAGCCGACCTCGATCTCCTTGTAGCCCATGGCGACCAGCAGGCTGAACATGCGCCGCTTGCGCTCGGGGGACATCGGGTCGATCAGGGCCTGGTTGCCGTCGCGCAGGTCGACTGCGCACCAGCGCGGGGCGGTCTCGACCCGGCGGGCCGGCCATTGGCGGTCGGTCAGATCGACGGCGAACTGCTTCGCATAGGGGACGTAGCGCTCGAACGGCATTGTGCTGGCGCGCTGCGACGTGAAAGGACTGGACATGTGGGCTGCTCCAAGGAGAGGACGAGACGAGCAGGCGGCGCGCGTCAACTCCGCGACGAGGTGCCGGCCTGGGATGGGGCCTCGTCGCGGCAGCGAAGGAGGAGTCCGTGCCACATATCAAAAATGACCCTACGTGATCGATTGGGCCGTTACCAGCCGCTCGCCCGGATAGTGGGAACCTCAGGACGAGGGTACGACTCCGGAAGGCTGAACGACCGGCGGCGGTGGTGGGAGGGCGTCCATCCCCATCGGCGCCCCGCCCGTGTCGACGCCCGGCAGAGGCACAGTGGCCGGCCCGTCGATCTGGCTCACGATCTTGATCGCGCCGAAGTCGACCCGGGCCGCGGTCAGCACCCCGTCGTCGGCGTAGCAGTAGATGCCGACGTCGACCGGGTCGGCCAGCGAGGCCGAGATCGAGTCGACCGAGAAGCAACTACCCTTCGCGCCGGCCAGTGGCTGGACCTGGGTGACGGCCAGACCGGCCTGCCGGTCGGTGAAGACAGTGAGCCACTGGCGGAAGAGGTGCTGCACCTTGGGGTCGTACTCGGCGGGGACGCGCTTGCCCGGCTTGGCGACCTGCACGCAGGTGGGAGTTATCGGGTTGGCCTGCGAGCCGAGGGTGCACTGGTAGACGCCGGCCGCTGTCGAGACGATGCTCACGTCGGCCGTGCCACCCAGCGCTCCGCCGCTCACGTCGACCCGCCAGGTGCCGTCCCGGCCCACCGTGGCGACCACGTTGCGGGGCCGGCCCCGGCCGTCGTCGAGGGAGTAGAGAGCCGCGTACGCCTTGTCCATCGCCAACGCCGCCCGGGCGGCCAGCTCGCCGCGGGCCTGCGAGGTGGCCTCGGGTGCGGGCGCGCTCGAGGCCGGTGGAGCGTCGGCGGGCGCGTCGGCGCAGGCCGCGACGCCCGTCAGGACCAAGGCGG
>DASRYP010000887.1:0-3075 GCA_035687165.1 Actinoplanes sp.
CCAAGGCCATCGCCGACGAGATCGGGTACCCGGTGCTGGTCCGGCCGTCCTACGTGCTCGGCGGCCGGGGCATGGAGATCGTGTACGACGAGCCGACGCTCGCCGGGTACATCGAGCGGGCCACCCAGATCTCGCCCGACCACCCGGTGCTGGTCGACCGGTTCCTCGACGACGCGATCGAGATCGACGTCGACGCGCTCTGCGACGCCACCGGCGAGGTCTACATCGGCGGCGTGATGGAGCACATCGAGGAGGCCGGCATCCACTCCGGCGACTCGTCCTGCTCGCTGCCGCCGGTCACCCTGGCCGGCTCGCACCTGGCCGAGGTCCGGCGCTACACCGAGGAGATCGCCCGCGGCGTGGGCGTCCGCGGCCTGCTGAATGTGCAATATGCCCTGAAGGACGACGCTCTCTACGTGCTCGAGGCCAACCCGCGGGCGTCGCGGACCGTGCCCTTCGTCTCCAAGGCGACGGCGGTGCCGCTGGCCAAGGCGGCCGCCCGGATCATGCTGGGCGCGACGATCAAGGAGCTGCGGGCCGAGGGGATGCTGCTGACCAGCCGCGACGGCGGGACGACGCCGGAGAATGCGCCGATCGCGATCAAGGAGGCGGTGCTGCCGTTCAAGCGGTTCCGCACCCCGGCCGGCAAGGGCGTGGACAGCCTGCTCGGCCCCGAGATGAAGTCGACCGGCGAGGTGATGGGCATCGACGCCGGCTTCGGTCAGGCGTTCGCCAAGTCGCAGGCCGCGGCGTACGGGTCGCTCCCGACCGCCGGCAAGATCTTCGTCTCGGTCGCCAACCGCGACAAGCGGGCGATGGTCTTCCCGATCAAGCGGCTCGCCGACCTCGGCTTCACGATCGTCACCACGGCCGGCACCGGCGAGGTGCTGCGCCGCTACGGCGTCGTCTGCGAGGTCGTCCCCAAACATTTCGAGAGCCCCGGCATGAACGCGGTGGAGCTCATCCTGGCCGGCGAGATCGCGATGATCATTAACACGCCGCAGGGCTCAGGGGCCAGCGCCCGGTCCGACGGGTACGAGATCCGCAGCGCGGCGGTCACCGCGGACATCCCGAGCATCACCACGGTGCCCGGCGCGGCGGCCGCGGTGATGGGCATCGAGGCGTTGATGCGCGGCGACATGACCGTCCGTCCGCTGCAGGAGCTGCACGCCATGCTGCGAGGCGCGAAGTGACCTTGTTCGAGTCCGCCGTCCGGCCGGTCCTGTTCCGGCTGGGCGGCGGCGACGCCGAGACGGCGCACGAGTTCACGCTCGACCGCCTGGCCGGGCTGCCCGGTCCGGTGCGGGCGCTGGTGCGCGCCCGGTACGCGGTCGACGCGCCGGTCGAGGCGTTCGGCGTGCGCTTTCCCAACGCGGTCGGCCTGGCCGCCGGGATGGACAAGAACGGCCTCGCGCTGCCCGCCTGGCCGTCGCTCGGATTCGGGTTCGTCGAGGTCGGCACGGTCACCGCGCACGCACAGCCGGGCAACGACAAGCCGCGCCTGTTCCGCCTGCGCGACAGCGAGGCGATCATCAACCGGATGGGCTTCAACAACGCCGGCGCGGCGGCGCTGGCGGCCCGGCTCGGGGCCCTCGGCCCGATCGGGGTGCCGCTGGGCATCTCGCTCGGCAAGTCGAAGGTCACACCGCTGGAGGAGGCGGTCGACGACTACCTGACCTCGCACCGGCTGCTGCACCCGTACGCCGACTACATCGCGGTCAACGTCTCCTCGCCGAACACCCCCGGCCTGCGCAGCCTGCAGGACAAGGCGGCGATCGCCGACCTGATGGCCGCGCTGGTCGGCCCGAAACCGGTGCTGGTGAAGATCGCTCCGGACCTGACCGAGACGGCCGTCGCCCAACTGCTCGAGGTCTGCCTCAGCCACGGTGCGGCCGGGGTGATCGCGACGAACACCACGCTGAGCCGGGACGGGCTGGCCACGACCGACCGGTCGCGTGCGGGTGAGGCGGGCGGCCTCTCCGGGCGGCCGCTGACCGAGAAAGCCCGCAAGGTCGTCCATTTCGTGCACACCGAGACCGGCGGCCGGCTGCCGATCATCGGGGTCGGCGGGGTCATGGGTGCCGACGACGCGCTGCGGCTGCTCGACGCCGGAGCCTCGCTGGTGCAGCTCTACAGCGGGTTCATCTATCGCGGCCCGGCGCTGGTGCGCTCGGTGGCGCGGGCCGTGCGGACGCCGGAGATCCGGTGAACGAGGAGCGGGCGGCGGCCCTGATCGCCCGCGACCGGCAGCACGTCTGGCACCCGTACGGTCCGATGCCGGGCCGGACGGAGCCCTACCTGATCGAGAGCGCCGAGGGTGTACGCCTGCGCCTGGCCGACGGGCGGGAACTGGTTGACGGCATGTCGTCGTGGTGGGCGGCGATCCACGGCTATCGGCACCCGGTGCTCGACGCGGCGCTGGCCGAGCAGGCCGGGCGGATGAGCCACGTGATGTTCGGCGGGCTCACCCACGAGCCCGCGATCCAGCTCGCCACCACGCTCGTCGATCTCGCACCGGACGGGCTGGAGCACGTCTTCCTCGGCGACTCCGGCTCGGTCGGGGTCGAGGTCGCGATCAAGATGGCGTTGCAGGCGCAGCTCGCCCGGGGTCGCACCGGCCGGCGACGACTCGCCACGTGGCGCGGCGGCTACCACGGCGACACGTTCCACCCGATGAGCGTCTGCGACCCGGTCGGCGGCATGCACTGGCTCTGGACCGGCGTGCTGCCCGCCCAGATCTTCACCGGGCCGCCGCCGGCCTCCTTCGACGAGGCGTACGCGAACGAGCTCGTCGAGATGGTGGAGAAGCACACGGACGAGATCGCCGCGGTGATCGTCGAGCCGATCGTGCAGGGCGCCGGCGGGATGCGGTTCCACCATCCGGAATATCTGCGGGTGTTGCGCAAGGTCACCGCGGCGCACGGCATCCTCCTGATCTTCGACGAGATCGCGACCGGCTTCGGGCGTACGGGCGAGTTCTTCGCGGCCGCGCACGCGGGAGTGAGCCCCGACATCATGTGTGTGGGCAAGGCACTCACGGGTGGCTATCTGACGATGGCGGCGACGCTGTGCACG
>DASRYP010000888.1:0-2666 GCA_035687165.1 Actinoplanes sp.
TATCTCCTGACCGGCCTCCGGCTCGAAGGTCCCCTCGAAGGTCAGTTTGTAGCTGCCGATGCGGTCGTTGAAGTCCGACGCGACCTTCAGCCAGATCCCGCCGCTTCCCACCTTGTCCAGGCCGTACTTGATCATCCAGTAGAGCGGCACGACGAGCTGCATCCCGTTGGAGAGGGTGACCCGCAGGCCGTCCGCGTTCACCGTGAGGTCGGAGTTCACCGGCGGGGCCGGGTCCGCCGCCCGGTCCGTCCCGCCGGACCCGGCCCACGATCCGTCACTCACGATGCCCGCCTCCCGCTCGCCGTGGCCGCACTCAGATGCTGTTGCTGATGGCGTCGATGATCTCGGTGAACTCGATCTCGCTGAGCCCCTCGCCGGCCCGCGACGGCACATAGATCGTGTTGTTCCAGTCCGCCGCGATCTCGTTCCAGGGAGTCGTGTCCGGCGCGAAGAGCAGCAGCCGTTTCGCCGCGTTCTCCATGGCCGCCGACTGGCCGCCGCCGTACCCCCAGACCTCCAGCAGGTCATCGATCGTGGCCGGCGCCGCCTGCGGATAGGTGGCGGCGGAACTGCCCGTGCCCAGCGGATGCGCCGACGCGTCAGTGAACAGCGCGACAATGTGCCGACGCCGGTCCAAGCCCCGCTCCCAGTCCGAGTGCAGGGCGACCGCCAGCGCCTCCAGACCCGACTCCGGTTCGTCGCCGCCGTCGCCCGCCCGCAGCCGGCTGACGAACGACTCGAACTCACCGGCCTGACCGGGCATGGTGAAGAACGCCGACTGCTCCAGCGCGTTCGACGGCTTGTCGGCGAAATCCCGGTACGCCACCACGCGCAGGCGCAGCTTGCTGATCGCCTTGTCCTTGGCCGCCATCGAGTCCTCGAGCCGCTTGTGGAAGGTCAGCGCCCCCTCCTTCACCTGGTCGAGGACCGGGTACATGCTGCCCGTGACGTCGATGCAGAAGACGATGTCCACGGCGTACTTGAGGCTGATGCTGTTCGCGTCCATGACTTGCTCCTTCACTTCTTCGGATCGAAGTTGATGCGTACGCGGGAGGGGCCCTCGGCCGGCCGGGACGGTCTCGGCGGCGGCACCCGCGACGGCGTGGAGCCGCCAGACATGTTGATCTTGACTCGACCGGTCGCCGATCCTTCGCCGGACCTCGCCTCGGGAGTCAGCGGGACCGTGGGCTCCGAGCCGCCGAGCTGGACCACCCGGTCGTCCTCGAAGATCTTGATGATGCTCTCGATGGTCGGCCGGGCGGCGATGTCGGACGAGACCATGCTCGCGACGAGGTCGCGCGTCTTGGGGTGCAGCTGGCCGGAGAGCACCAGCGACTGCCCCGCCCAGACCGCTTCGGAGGGTGCGCCGAACTTGCTCCGGTCGTACCCGGGAAGCTCCCCGACGAGGTAGACGTGGGTCATCAGGCCGAGCGTGAAGATGTCGGCGGCCAGCGTCAGGTGCCCGGCGTCGACCCCGGGATCCTGCTTGACGTAGCGCAGCCATTCCGGCGCACCGTACTGCTGGTCGCCGACGATCTGGTCCGGCGGCGGTGGGTCGCCGGTCAGGTACGAGTCGTCGAAGTCGATCATCTTCGCGGTGTAGAGATCGGCCGTGCTGGACCGCTGCAGCAGCACGTTCGCCGGCTTGAGGTCGCCGTGCACGATCCCGGCCCGGTGCAGCAACCGCATGCTCATGAACAGCGTCCGCAGCACCACCACGGTCTGCCGATCGGTGAACTTCGTCAGGTCCTTGGCCGCCTCGGCCGCGACCCGGTCGGTGACCTTGTAATACGTGGTCCCCTCGCGGAAGAAGTGCGTCGCCGTGACCAGGTTGCCGCCCCCGGCCACCTTGCCGTTGATCCGGTTGTTGACCTCGTTGTGCCGCTTCTCGAACTCGTGGCACACTTCGCGGCGCCGCGCCTTGCTGGCCGGGCTGCCCATCGACTGCTCGGTCGGCCACTTCGGGTCGAGGAACTGTTTGATGAAGTACTGCCGGCCACCCTGTTCGGCGAACGACCACACGCACCGGCCGCCGCCGCTGTTGGTCGGCTCCGCCACCACGGTGAAGCCCCGGATGTTCTCGCCCAGCTTCACTTGACCCTCCCGGGCATGAGTTCCATGTACGTCTCGCGGTACCTCGCCCACGAGCCCTCGCGGAAGTCGTCCAGCCGCCGGTCCCGCTCCGCCTCGTCGAGGTCGGCCTCCTCGAGCCGTCGCAACGGGTCCGCGTGCTCGCGATGCAGGCGGTCCAGCCGGTCGCGGAACCCGTCCCGCAGACCGCGGAAGTCGTCGAACCCGAGCGCCACCAGAGCGAGCGAGGCGTCGTCCCCGGAAGTCCCGTGCCGCCAGTCGGCCAGGCGCCCTCCCCAGTCGTGCGGGTTGCCGGCCTGGGCGAGGGCGCGCAGCAGGTGGTACTCGAACATCGCCGGGCTGGCCACGTACCCGAAGAAGCCGTCGGTGGCGCAGAGCAGCATGCAGCCCGCCGCCGGCCGGTCCACGACCTGCTCGTGCAGCTGGAACGGGAAGCCGGCGGCGAGCTGGTTGGTCAGCGGCTGATCGGCCAGCAGGGTGAGCAGCGGATCGTTCTCGTCGGAGTCGTCCACGCTGAGCTGCTGCAGGCCCAGGCCCGGGGAGAGCAGGTAGCACCGCGAGTCCCCCGCCCAGCG
>DASRYP010000889.1:0-5634 GCA_035687165.1 Actinoplanes sp.
CAGCGACCAGCCCCAGGCCGCCAGCGCCGTTTCGCCCGCCGCCGCGACCGACCAGGCGGCCAGGACGGCCAGCTTCTCGCCCGGCAGTTCCCGGTCGACCTGGTGCAAAGTCAGCGCGAGCGCGTCGCCCGACCGTTCGCCGCCCGCCTTCGCCTGCCCGATCAGCCCGACGATCGCCTCGTAGCGGGACGACCACAGCCCCGTACCGCTGAAGCCCTTCTTGACCAGGTAGCGCGACTCGGTGTCGAGCCGGACCCAGCCGTAGCCCAGCGTCGCGCCCACCGTGCCGTGGGCTTCGCTGCCCAGCCCGAGCGGCACCTCCTCGGGGAAGCCGAACGCCCACCACGGCTCGTCGACCAGGTCAGGCCCGTCGGGGCAGCGCAGCGGGGCCGGCGTCACCTGTTCGGGAACGGCGGCCTCCAGATCGAGAACCGCGACGTCGGTGCCGTCAGCGGCGGACCGGATCGACACGACCTTGACGCGCAGGGCGCGGGGCACGCCGGCTTTGGGAAACGCGACCCAGACCGACTCCCGCCGGGCAACGACGTGATGGCAGGTCAGCACCCGCGTCTCGTCGATCACCACGCCGCTGCCCAGGGCACGCTCGGTGGTCTCGTCAGCGTGCAGGCTGACAGTCCACGAGTCGCGGCGCGGCCGGTGCGGCTGCGTCATCGACACATCTTGCCGTGCCATCGATCTCCGGCACGTGCTTGTTGGTGTCGGAAGCCCGACTCGAGCTCCTACTGCACGACCATTGAGGCCGTGGGCATCTCAACGACTACGCCACTTCCGTTACAAGCGGTCCGCTGTCAAGACCTACTCCGGGCAGCCGCGTTCGGAGTACGTTTCTCCCTTGGCGTAGAGGGTCAGCGCCATGCGCGCGGGCCCGCGGCTGGGCCCCGTCATCATCAAGCGACCACTGGCTGGTTCCAGCCGTCGAGCGAGAACGGCTGATGGTTGCCGATTTGTACCAAGGCCGCAGCCGTGTAGGGCACGGTGTTGACGGGCGGGTTGCTAGGGTCCGCCCAGAGAAGACGTGCGCATTTGTGCGGCTCGCGGTTGCTCGGTTCGCCCTGCCAGTTGTCGGCGAGGAAGAAGAAGCCGATGCGCCCTTCCTCGTCGCCGTTGCGGTGGTGGACGACGTGGATGAAGTGGAGATCGACTTCGGTGAGTTCGACACCGACTTCTTCGGCGGCCTCGCGGATGGCGCCAGTGAGGACGGACTCTCCTTCCTCAAGGTGTCCGCTCGGTGGGCATAGCTGACCGTCCGCGTAACCCGTGTTGGCGCGCTCCATGAGCAGGATATGACCGTCGGTTCTTCGCAGGAGCACGTAGACATCGACGATGCTTCGGTAGCGACTGGTCACGATGTTCTCCTCGGCTCGTGGGATGGCTACAGCTGGCCTTTCACGTCGGTCTTGCCGGCGGCTCTGGTGGCGTAGACGCGGTCGGCCAAGGCGGGGAAAGCGCCGGCGACCAGGATCGACCAGCGGTATTTGGCCGGGACGAAGATGCGCCGGCGGGGGCGGTCGAGGGCGCTCTCAATCGCGGCGGCGACGATTTCCGGGCCCGGCAGGCCGGGGCGGTTCGGGTTAGCGGGGCCGGCGATGTATCCCGGCTCGATCAGGGTCACCCCGATTCCGGTGCCGGCCAACTCACGGCGTACGGAATCGGTCATGCCGCGGAGCGCGAACTTGGTCGCTGAGTAGACGCCGCTGATGCCGATCTCGCCGGCGATCGAGCCGATGTTGACGATGTTGCCGGAGCGCTGCTCGCGCATGATGGGGACGACGGCGCGCATCAGGCGGATCGGGGCCAGGAGATTGACCTCGAGCATGCCCTGGACGGCTTCGTCGGGGGCCAGGATCGAGGCGACCCCACCGATGCCGGCGTTGTTGACGAGGCCGTCCACGCGGCCGGTCAGCGCCAAGGCTTGGGCCACCAGGGCGTCGATGGCGGCGGGATCGCGTACGTCGGTGGGGATCGGTACGGCGTTCGGTAAATGGGCGGCGAGTGCTTGGAGTTTGTCGGCGCGGCGGGCGGCCAGCACTACCGTCGTGCCGTTGCGGGCCAGGCGTTCCGCGGTAGTACGGCCGATTCCGCTGGACGCGCCCGTGACGATTACCACCGGCATGGTTCTCTCCGATCCACGCAAAACGGCGCCCCCGGATCGGCGGCGCCGTGATTACCTGCGGATCAATCTATCGCTTGCTGTGGTATGCCTCCACGATGTGGCTCGGGATGCGACCGCGCTCCGAGACCTCGAAGCCGTTCTTGTTCGCCCACTCGCGAATCGCCTGGTTCTGGTCGCGGCTCGCGCGGCCGGTGCTCGCCGGGGCGGTGCGCCGGGTCGGCGAGAGAACCGCTGTGCGACCCACCCGGGTGGCGGATTTCAGGAACGGGTCGAGCGCCTTACGCAACTTGCCGGCGTTCTTCTCGGAGAGGTCGATCGTGTAGTTCACGCCGTCCAGTCCGAACTCGACGGTGCGGTCAGCCTCTCCGCCGTCCAGGTCGTCGGTCAGAAGGGTAATTACTTGCTTGGCCATGGAGTGCCCCGCTCCTACAACGAAGTCATTTGAACCACGACTATGCGCCGTGAATGTTGATGCCGCTTTCATTCTGTCTCGCGATAGTTCTCAGTGCAAATTGCCCCCTTCCGCATGTCGCAATTCTGCCCGTCTTACACCCGCCGGGAGGGTGTTCCGGCGTGCCGGGCGGGTCGGCCGAGGCAACCCTTTTCCTGTTCGTGATTGTTCGGTAACGTGTTGTGGGAGCGCTCCCATAGGTGGCTGTCCCCCCAGGATCTCCACCGGCCTCGCGGCCGGCGAACTCAACGGCGATAGATCGTGATCGAGTACCCGACCTGGTCGATGGCCTGGCTGGTGTCGATCAGTTGCTGGAGGCGGGTCTGGGCCAGCGCCACCCGCGAGTTCGAGACCACGAGCAGGCCGTGCACCTCGTCGATCGGCGCCGCGAGCGGGTTGCGACCCGCGATCCCGTAGTAGCTCGGCACGCCGGCGCCCTTGTAGACCAGCCAGATCCGCTCGCCCGGATATTTCGCCCGCAGGTGGTCGCCCAGCCTGGGCAGGTCCTGACCCCAGTCGACGTTCGAGTCGTGCAGGTTGTGGTGGGTGTTCGCGGTGCCGCCGAAGGCCTCGTTCGAGTACGGCAGGTAGTAGGGGAACGTCAGCGCCGAACTGACCCCGACCCACGCCACCAGCGCCGCCGTCGGGATCCAGGCCCACCGCCACCGGATCAGCACGACCGTTCCGGCCGCGACCGCGAGCAGCATCGGGACGAAGATGACGTAGCGCGTGCCGTAGTCGCGTGAGCCGGTCATCGCCACCGCCGTCAGCAGGCCGGCCGGCGCGAGCAGGTAGAACGCGGCAGCCCACCGCTTGATCAGCACCGTGATCGCGCCGGCCAGCCAGAGCAGCAGCATTCCGATCGGCGTCTTGATCAGCAGCGCGACCGGCAGGTAGTACCAGCGCGATCCCCGGTAGGCCTCGCCGAGCAGGAACCCGTTGAACGTGCGCGACTCGAATTGGAACTGGATCAGCACCCCGTCCCGGTAGGTCCGCGGGAACGGCAGCAGGTCGACAGCGAGTCCGCGGAGCCCGCCGGGGTGCGGCAGGTTCGCCGGGGTGGTCCAGCGCAGCCGTGGATCGACAGCCAGATAGACGAGCCAGACCACGGCGACGGCGATCACTCCCACCCCCAGCGCGCCGAGCAGGCGAAACCCCCATTTGCGCCACCGCTCACCGGGGGCGGGCACCCCAAGGGCCAGGAGCAGAGCCAGCGGTACGACGGCCAGCATGTTCATCCGCGTCGCCAGGGCCGCACCCAGCGCCAGCCCGGCCAACGGCAGATAGCGGCGTGGTCGTCCCCGCGCGCGCCACAGCATCCAGAAGGTCACCAGGACGAAGCCGGCCGCGGGCACGTCCAGGGTGGCCAGCGAGCCGTGCGCGATCAGGTCGGGGGAGAACGAGTACAGAGCCAGCGCGACCAGCCCCGCCCACGGGCCGGCGAGATCGCGCGCGAAGAAGAGCGCGGCCAGCCCGAACAGCAGCGTGAGCAGGATGATCGGCAGGCGGGCGAAGAGCATCAGCCGGAACGGGTTGTTGCCGCTCTCGTAGAGCAGGTGCCGCCCGAGCAGGGTCTGATCGACCGGGCGCGGCGCGTCCAGCTCGGCCCCCGCGAAGGCCAGCCCGGCCGCCATCGCCAGCTTGGCCAGCGGCGGATGCTCCGGGTTGTAGACCAGGCTGTGCTGCTGGAGGTAGACCTCGGCGGTCGCCACGTAGACCGGCTCGTCGATCGTCGGCGACTGCTGCACGGCCGCGGTGACCATGGCGAACGCCATCTGCCCGAGCAGCAGGACCACGGCGAGCGGAAAGAGCAGACGCCGTCGCAGCATCGCGCCAACATAGCCCGGCGAGGGTCCATGATCACATCAACCGACGAAATCGCCCCCGGAGAGGCGTCCGGACGATGCGGGCCCGTGGCTCGTTACAAAGTCGTGCGGTTACGAAGCGCGACCTGGGCTAGTACTGTCCGTTTCATGGGCGATGATCGATCTCTGGGGTCGTCGGTGCGCTCCGGGGCGTCCACCATGGACGTCCCGCAGGTCGACGACGAGGAGCTGCCCGCCCGCGATCTGGTGGGCCGGACCGGGCTGGCGGTCGCGATCGTCGCCTTCGCCGTCGCGCTGCTCGTGCTCTGGCAGGTGTTCCGGCCGCTGGCCCGGGGCAGCCAGTTCTACCTGATCATTTTTCTGGCCGGCACACTCCCGCTCGTCTTCCTGGCGTACCGCTCGCGGCTCCTCAAGAAGGGCCGCGACCGGCCCACCGTCCCCGACTGGATCCTGGCCGTCACCACCCTGGTCGTCTGCCTCTATCCGGTGAACCCGTTCGGTGGCGGCTACGACGGCTTCCTCGACCGTCAGGGCCTGCTCGAACCGACCGACGTGATCTTCGGGGCCGTGCTGCTGGTACTGGTCGTCGAGGCGTGCCGGCGGACGACCGGGCTTGCCCTACCGATTGTCTGCCTGGGCTTCCTCGCGTACGCCTACTACGGCGGTCTGCTGCCGCAGAGTTGGCCGATCGCGCACGCCGGGCTCGACTTCGCCCAGATCGTCGACGCGCTCTACAACTCGGGCAGCGGTTTCTACAGCACCCCGCTCGACGTCGCGGCCACGTACATCGTCCTCTTCACCATCTATGGCGCCGTGCTCGATCTCTCCGGCGCCAGCCGTTTCTTCGTGGATCTGTCGGTGGCCGCGTTCCGTCGTTCCCGCAGCGCGGCCGGCCGCACCGCCGTCGCCGCCGGGTTTCTCCTCGGTACCGTCTCCGGCTCAGGCACCGCCACCGCCGTCAGCGTCGGCGCGGTCACCTGGCCGCTGCTGCGCCGTGCGGGCTACCCGGCCGAACAGGCGGGCGGCATGCTCGCCGCGGCGGGCGTCGGCGCGATCCTCTCCCCGCCCACGCTCGGGGCGGCCGCCTTCATCGTCGCCGAATACCTCGACGTCTCCTACCTGACCGTCCTCGGCTGGGCGATGATCCCGACGGTCCTCTACTACTTCGGCATCCTGCTCGCGGTCGAGATCGACGTACGCCGGTTCCGGGTCCAGGGCCTCGA
>DASRYP010000890.1:0-6398 GCA_035687165.1 Actinoplanes sp.
TCGACACGGCCCCTGAGGAGACGTTCTGAACCTCAGATCAAGAGCAAGACCTTGAGGTACGGGATAGCGGAAGTTCAGTGGGAGGCGACGGCCTGATCAGTGGTCCGGGCCGTCGCGACGACCGGCTGAAGCGAAACGAACGCCTGACGGCGGTGGCCCGCCAGGCGCAGTGGCGGCGAACCAGCCGGTCAACTCGGCGACGCGGTCGGTGATCAGGCCGGCGATTCCGGCGACGGCCAGGGCCGGCCACTCGGTCGGGTCGTTGGCCGTCCAGGGCATGACGTCGATCTTGCGGTCGGTCAGTTCGGCCACCGTGGTGGGGTCGCCCAGGACGTCCCGGACGGCCGGGTTGCAGCAGGTGACCTCCAACTCGTCGACCAGCGGCAACGTGTCGGCCTCGAAGCGCAGGCGCAGGAGGCCGCGCCGGACCGCGGGGGCGGCCTCGCGGACCAGGCGGACGACCTCGGGGTCGAAGCTCTGCACGATCGTGCGGTCGAGCAGGCCGTACGACGTGACCATCTCCATGATTGTCTTGACCTGGGACAGCGTCGCGGGGGGCTTGATCTCCAGCAGGAGGTCGGGGCCGGGTGGCGACAACAACTCCAGCGTCGCGGCGAGCGTGGGGACCCCGACTCCGGCATAGGCGGGCGAGAACCAGGAGCCGGCCTCGAGGGCTGCCACCGAGGCGTACGAAAGGTCCCAGATGTGCCCGGAGCCGGAAGTGGTGCGGTCGACCGTGCGGTCGTGGATCACCACGGGGACGTCGTCGGCCGTGGTGCGGACGTCGAACTCGACCAGCGTGGCGCCGGCCCGGACGGCCGCGGCGAAGGCGGGCAGCGTGTTCTCGGGGGCTACGGCCGAATAGCCCCGGTGCGCGACGTTCCACATCAGAAGACGGTCCGCATCAGAACAGGTCGACCTCGCCGGAAGCGATCAGCACGGCCGGTCCGGCCAGCCACCAGCGGTCCGCGTCGTCGTGGGTCACGGTCAGGCGTCCGCCGGGCAGGTCGATCGCGACCACGCCCGTCGCCAGGCCGGCGTCGCGCAGGGCGACCGCTCCGACCGCCAACGCGCCCGTGCCGCAGGCCAGCGTCTCGCCGGAGCCGCGCTCGTAGACGCGCATCGCGACGTGCAGGTCGGCCCCCTCGACCGGTGCGGCGGGGACCACGAACTCCACGTTCGCCCCGGCCGGGAAGAGTGCGCGGTCGAAGCCGGGCGACACGTGCAGGTCGAGCGAGGACAGCGTCAGGCCGTCGTGCAGGGCGCAGACCAGGTGCGGGTTGCCGCAGTCGACGGCCACCCCGGGGATCGTCAGCGGGCCGGTCGTCGCGGTGCCGGCCCCGTACACCCGGGGGCTTCTCATCCGCACCCGGATCTCGTCACCCTCAAGGAACGCGATCATGACGCCCGCTCGGGTCGCCACCACGATCCCGGCGGAAGTCGGTGTGGCCAGACCGCGCGACACCAGGTAGCGGACGAAGACGCGCACGCCGTTGCCGCACATCTCGGCGATCGAGCCGTCACCGTTGCGGTAGTCCATGAACCATTCGGCCTCGGCGGCCATCTCGACGGCCGCCTGGTCCTTCGCGCTGCGCACGACGCGCAGCACGCCGTCGGCGCCCAGGCCGAACCGCCGGTGACACAGCGCGGCGACTTGCGAAGCGGTCAGGTCGAGCGCGCCGTCGACGTCCTCGACGATCACGAAGTCGTTGCCGGCGCCGTGGCCCTTGGTGAAATGCACCGGACCATCATCCCGTAAGTGCGAGCGCCTCCGCCACCAACGTCGGCGACGCGCCGTCGAGCCAGGTGACGGACGGGTCACGCCGGAACCAGGAGCGCTGGCGACGCACGAAGCGGCGGGTCCCTCGTACGGTGTCGGCCTTGGCCTCTTGCTCCCCGAGCAAGCCGTCGATCTCGGCGAGGGCCTGCTGGTAGCCGAGCGCGCGACTCGCCGTGCGCCCCTCGCGCAGGCCCTGGGGAAGAAGAGCGCGCACCTCGTCGAGCAGGCCGGCCGCCCACATCCCGTCCACCCGCGTCAAAATTCGCTCGTCCAGCGCCGCCACGTCCCGGTCGATGCCGATCTGGGTGGCCGGGTAGTAGGGCGTCGGCGAGGGCAGCGCCGCGGTGAACGGCTTCCCGGTCAGCTCGATGACCTCCAGCGCCCGCACGATCCGCCGCCCGTTCGACGGAAGGATCTTCTCGGCCGCCGCCGGGTCGGCCGCCCGGAGCCGGTCGTGCAGCGTCTGGCCCCCGACGGCCACCAGTTCGTCCTCGAGCCGTGCCCGAATGCCGGGATCGGTGCCCGGGAACTCGAACTCCTCGAGAACCGCCCGCACGTAAAGCCCGGAACCCCCGACCAGCAGCGGCATTCGCCCGCGCGAGTGAATGTCGTCGATCGCGGCGCGGGCCAGGCCCTGATATTCGGCGACCGCCGCCGGGAAGCCGACGTCCCAGATGTCGAGCAGATGATGCGGCACGCCCCGGCGCTCGTCGAGAGTGAGTTTGGCCGTGCCGAGGTCCATCCCGCGATAGAGCTGCATGGAGTCGGCGTTGACGACCTCGCCGCCCAGCTCCTGGGCGAGAGCGATGCTCAGGGCGGACTTGCCGGCCGCCGTGGGCCCGACGACAGTGATCACGCGCGGGGCTGTCTCGAACGGCACGGAGCAACGGTAGGACAAGGTTGTGTCACGGTCATCGGCGGGCGCTTCCCCGTAACCGGGTTGGACCTGTGACAATGCGCGAGAAAGAATGCCGTAGAGAAGCTTGGCGTTCGACTGTGCTGTGGCGGTGGTCACCGATCAGGAGCGATCGGTGACGCCGGGAAGACGAGGATGGGTCATGAACGACTGGACGGCCTTCGGGCGCGTGGATGCCGACGGCACCGTGTACGTGAAGACCGCGGAGGGCGACCGTGTGGTCGGCTCCTGGCAGGCGGGCACGCCCGAGGAGGGACTGGCCCACTTCGCGCGGCGCTTCGCCGACCTGGTGACCGAGGTCGACCTCGTCGAGGCCCGGCTCAAGTCCGGTGCGGCCGACGCGTCGCATTCGCTGAGCAGCGTCAAGCGGCTGCGGCAGCAGCTCGACGAGGCGCACACGGTGGGCGACCTCGAGGGGCTCGCCCGGCGGCTCGACCGCCTCGCCGCGCTGGCCGAGGAGAAGGCCGGTGAGGCCCGTGCGGCCCGCGAGGTGGCCCGCACCGAGGCGCTGGCCCGCAAGACCGCGCTGGTCGAAGAGGCCGAGAAGATCGCCGCCGACTCCACCGGCTGGAAGTCCGCCGGCGATCGGCTCAAGGAGATCCTCGACGAGTGGAAGACGATCCGCGGCGTCGACAAGAAGACCGACGGCGAGCTGTGGAAGCGCTTCGCGACGGCCCGGGACGGCTTCACCCGCCGCCGCGGAGCACACTTCGCCACCCTCGACGGCCAGCGCAAGCAGGCGCAGACCGCCAAGGACGAACTGGTCAAGGAGGCCGAGAGCCTCGCCGAGTCGACCGAGTGGGCGGCCACGGCGAACCGACTCAAGGAGCTGATGGCCGAGTGGAAGGCCGCGCCGCGCGCCGCGAAGGAGGCCGAGCAGCGCCTCTGGGAACGGTTCCGGGCCGCGCAGGACGCCTTCTTCACCCGCCGCAGCGAGGTGTTCTCGGCCCGCGACGCCGAGTACAAGGGCAACCTCGACCGTAAGCAGGAGATCCTGGTCGAGATCGAGGCTCTGGACGTCGATGCCGACCCGCGTGGCGCCCAGAACAAGCTCCGCGACGCGCAGGCGGCGTGGCACGAGGCCGGCCGGGTTCCGCGCGAGTCGTCCGCGTCGCTGGACCGTCGCTGGCGGGCCGCCGAGGAGCGCATCCGCCTGGCGATGGACTCGGCCTGGCGCAAGACCACCCCGCAGGACAACCCGCTGTTGCAGCAGATGCGCGGGCAGGTCGCCGAGGCCGAGCAGCGGCTCGAGCGGGCCAAGTCGGCCGGCGACCAGCGCCGCATCAAGGAAGCCGAGCAGGCACTCAACTCGAAGAAGCAGTTCCTCGCTCTCGCCGAGCAGGCCAACTGAAGAGACCGGATCAGAGGGCGCAGCCCTCCGCAGCCGGCAGGGGAGCGGGGACACCGATCGTCGGCAGGCCCAGCGACACGCCCTTGAGCTTCGGGGTGCGCCCGGCCTCGAACGCGTCGCCGGCCCGGGTGCGCCGGTAGCTCAGCGGGGTGCCGTCGGCGTTCAGGTGGTGCGGCGCGGCATAGGTCACGACGGTCTCGATGACGTCGCCGGGGCGCGGCGTGGTGTCGCCGACGGCGAAGTGCACGAGCCGCCCGTCGCGGGCCCGGCCGCTCAGCCGGCCCGTACGCTCGTCCTTGCGGCCCTCGCCGACCGCGACGAGCACCTCGACCTTCTCGCCGACGAGCTGCTTGTTCTCGGCCCAGGTGATCTCTTCGAGCAGCTTGATCAGGCGTTCGTAGCGCTCCTGCACCACGGCCTTGGGCAACTGCTCGGCCATGGTGGCGGCAGGCGTGCCGGGTCGCTTCGAGTATTGGAACGTGAACGCGTTCGAGAAGCGGGCCCGGCGCACGACCTCGAGGGTCTGCTCGAAGTCGTCCTCGGTCTCGCCGGGGAAGCCGACGATGATGTCGGTGGTGATCGCGGCGTCGGGCATCGCGGCCCGCACCTTGTCGATGATGCCGAGGTATTTCTCCTGGCGGTAGCTGCGGCGCATGGCCTTGAGCACCCGGTCGGAACCGGACTGCAGCGGCATGTGCAGCGAGTGGCAGACGTTCGGCGTCTCGGCCATCGCGGCGATCACGTCATCGGTGAAGTCTTTCGGGTGCGGGCTGGTGAAGCGCACCCGCTCGAGACCCTCGATCTCGCCGGTGGCGCGCAGCAGTTTGCCGAAGGCGAGCCGGTCGCCGAACTCGACGCCGTACGAGTTCACGTTCTGGCCGAGCAGGGTGACCTCGAGCACACCCTCGGTGACCAGCGCCTCGACCTCGGCGAGGATCTCGCCCGGGCGGCGGTCCTTCTCCTTGCCGCGCAGCGCCGGCACGATGCAGAACGTGCAGGTGTTGTTGCACCCGACCGAGATCGAGACCCACCCGGCGTACGTCGATTCGCGCTTGGTCGGCAGCGTCGACGGGAACACCTCGAGCGACTCGAGGATCTCGACCTCGGCCTCGGAGTTGTGCCGGGCCCGTTCGAGCAGCGCGGGCAGCGAGCCGATGTTGTGGGTGCCGAAGACGACGTCGACCCAGGGTGCCTTCTTGACGATGTCGCCGCGGTCCTTCTGGGCCAGGCAGCCGCCGACCGCGATCTGCATGTCGGGGTTCCGCACCTTGGTGGGGCGCAGGTGGCCGAGGTTGCCGTACAGGCGGTTGTCGGCGTTCTCCCGTACCGCGCAGGTGTTGAAGACCACGACGTCAGCTGCGTCCGGATCGGCGGCACGCACGTAGCCCGCGTCCTCCATCAGGCCGGAGATGCGCTCGCTGTCGTGCACGTTCATCTGGCAGCCGTAGGTGCGCACGTCATAGGTGCGCGGGCCGCCCTGCGTCTCGGTAGTCATGGCAATTGACCAGGGTACTGCGTCCTGCTCCCGGCGGTCAGGCGGCAGCGGGACGATCCGGGTCGGCGTCCGGCTCGAAGAGGGATCCGGCACCCGCACAATCGGCGGCGGTGCACGGGCGTACCCGTCGTCGTTCCGGGCCGTCGTCCGTCTCGACCTCGTCGACGTGCACCGGACGCAGGCCGCCGTCCGGCGCCGCCAGCACGTACCGCGTCGGGTCGAGCGTGTCGTCCGGGAACATGATCTCGATCTCCAGCCGGACGGCGACCGCGCTCGCCGCGGTGGACTCGGCGATCGTCTCCGGGGCGAGGTAGACATCGATCAGCGTCGGGAAGTCGCCGCCGACCGGGTAGACGTCACAGAGCACCGCACCGTCCGCCGGAGCGGGGCCGAGCGGCGCTACCGTACGCTCCAGCGCGCCGGCGAGCGCGCCGTGGACCCGGTCCGGGGAAAGGGACGCGGCGGCCGCCCAGTTCCAGAGGCCGCTTGTCGGATCCGTGTCAGCCATACCGAACATGGTGGACAAGCCCTTCGTAACGCGCCCGCTGTGTTATCGCTCCGTGACCATTCTCGGTGTGAACCGATACAAGGGCCCACATAGAGTGTGCCCATCCGGGTGATCCGCTAGTACAGGACGGTGGTCCAGCAGTGTCCGACGAGGCTCTCATCGTCCTCGACAAGGTGAACTAGTGGTTCGGTCCGCTCCACGTTCTCGACGACGTGAGCCTCTCCGTCGCCAAGGGCGAGGTGGTGGTCGTGATCGGACCATCCGGTTCCGGCAAGTCCACGCTTTGTCGTTCCATCAACCGCCTCGAGCCGATCAACGACGGCACGATCACCTTCGACGGCCGGCCGT
>DASRYP010000891.1:0-4198 GCA_035687165.1 Actinoplanes sp.
CCGGCCTCCGTGGCCGGGCGGCAACGGCGGGATGACCTCGTTGCTACGCGGACCGTAGAAGCCGTTGCCGGTACCACCGCCGTTGTTCCCGCCGTTGAAGCCGTTCAGCGAGCCGTTCGAGCCGAAGCCGTTGGACGGCGCACCGGTGAGATCGGACCACGCCGGCACCGAGCGACCGCCCGTGCCGAGCATGCCACCCGAGTTCATCGGCGGGTTCGGGTCGAACGGGCGACCGGTCGGGTAGCCACCGCGACCACTCTCGAGCGCGAGCGGCTCGGGCATCCCCGGCCGACCCTGCTCGTCGTAGCCACTGCTGACCGGCATGCGGCCACCAGGGAGCGTGTTCTGGCCCTGACCGGCGGTCAGCACCGAGAGCGGCAGACCAACCTCGGCCACCGTGCCCCGGTCGGAATCGGCCGGCCGGAGCTCGACCTTGACACCGTGCCGGTTCGCCAGCCGGGCGACCACGACCAGGCCCATCATGCGAGAGACGGCCACGTCCACGGTGGGCGGGGTGGCGAGCCGCTCGTTCAGCTCACGAAGCTGCTCGCGGCTGATGCCGATACCCCGGTCCTCGACCGAGAGCAGCGCACCGTCGCCCAGCCGCCGGGCCTCGACGATGACCGTCGAGTTCGGCGGGGAGAAGGCGGTCGCGTTGTCGAAGAGCTCGGCGACCAGGTGGACCATGTCGTTGACGGCGTGCGCCGCCACCTCGATGTCCCGGTCGATCATGCCGAACTCGATGCGGGTGTAGTGCTCGACCTCGGACTGCGCGGCGCGGAGCACGTCGATCAGGGCTGCGGGTTCCCGCTGCACACGGGTCGAGTCGGCGCCGGCGAGAACCAGAAGGTTCTCGTCGTTACGTCGCATTCGGGTGGCCAGGTGGTCGAGCTGGAAGAGCTCGGCCAGCCGGTCCGGGTCCTCCTCGCCGCGCTCCAGCCGGTCGAGGTGACCGATGAGCCGGTCGACCAGGATCTGAGAACGGCGGGCGAGGTTGACGAACATCGTCGCGACGGAGGCCCGCAGAGCTGCCTGCTCGGCCGCCGTGCGCACGGCCTCGAGGTGAACCGCGTTGAACGCCTCGGTGACCTGGCCGAATTCGTCGCGGCTGCGTACCGGTAGCGGCTCGGCGATCTGGTCGGCGAGCTGAGCCGGAGTGAGCGATGTGGACAACTGCGGGTCCCGCAGCCGGCTCACCGCGTGCGGCAGACCGAACTGGGCGACCGAGAGGGCACCCTGCCGCAGCTCGCGCAGCGAACGGGCCATCGACCGGGCGACCAGCCAAGCGAAGAGGATGGCGAGCAGGAGCATCCCGAGCAGCAGGCTGGTCTCGATGAAGACTCGCCGGTTCACCGTGTTACGCAGGTCGGTTGCCTGCGTGACGATGTCGGAGTCCATCTTGACCTCGACGGCCCGGAACTGCTGGCCGTACCCGATCATCGCCGCTTCCCACTTACCGGTGGTGAACGGGATGTTCCGGACGTTCGGCCCCTGCAGGGTCTGCAGCGGATTGATGTAGTTCGTCGCGGCGCGGCCGGCCTCGGTGTTCTGGATGTTGGTGAAGGCCGCGCGGTCGGCCGGCGAACCGCCCGACTCCAGCGTGGTGCCGGCCAGCTGGAAGCCGGTCTCGGCGATCAGGAACTCGCGCCGCAGGGTCTGGGTCAACTCGCCTTCGCCGAGCACCTCGTGGCCGGTGTCCCGCTGCTCAGCCACGTATTCCTTGGCCTGAGCCACCGCGGCCACCGAACGCAGGTGGTCGCTGAGCTGGGTGTCGTTGGACAGCTGCGCGGCCGCGTCACGCACGCCGAGCAGGTCGTCGATCAGCTTGGTGTAGCTGTCCTTGACGTCCGTGCCGGGTCGCAGGTTCGCGATCTGGCTGCGCTTGGCCGGCAGGTCCTCGAGGTTGCGGTCGAGCCGCAGGAGCAAGGTGTCGACGTTTTCCGGCACGTCGTCCAGGGCGGCCTTCTGCTGCGCATAGGGGACCTTGGCTGCATCGACCTGCGCGTGCTCGGCGCTGTAGGCCTCTTTGGCCTTCAGGAACTCCGGGCTTTTCTTGTTCTGAATAGTCGTGATCATCATGCCGTAGGCGCGTTCGTTCTGCAGATGGTCGACTAGACCACCGGCGGCCTCCGACAGCACCGAAAGGGTGCGGGCGCGCTCCGCGTTGTTGGCTTCCTCGATGTGGTCGACCAATCCACTGACGCCGACGATGACCGTCGCCAGGGTTGGCACCAACATGATCAAGCCAAGCTTCGACCAGATCGGCAGATCTCGCAGCCGATCGGCCGGCCGACGGAGACGCGACATGACGCCGGTCGCCGTCTGGGGGCGCTTGCTCACGTCACCGTCCTCCTGTATCGGGCCCCGGCACTCGGCTTGCCGGGCACCACACACGGCCGACTGCCGTGCCGGGCCCCCGAGATTCCATCACGACGAGTGTCAAAGAGAAAGGGCCGCCGGACACGGACCGGTTGTGTGACGAAATGTTGCTGCCACGTCGCCGGTCAATATCACTGGTTGTATCTACGGGCTTTTCTCAGAGTCACTCAGGACAATCGACACGGCGCGGGGGTGACACCGAACGATCGCGCCCGATCGTAAAGGATCGGGGCAGGAGAGACGATGGCGCGGTCGCGAAGGATCGGCAAGGTGAGATGCCGGATTTCGCAGTGTTTGTAGGGACCATTCTGGCCGAACGGACGATTACCGCCGCCGAACCGGTAATGTCTGCTGGCGGTGGCCGATCTGTGACAATCTCGTGTCTCAGCCGATAAGTTTGGCGTAGCCCGGCTTGATCACCTCGTTGATGATCGCCAGACGCTCGTCGTACGGGATGAAGGCCGACTTCATCGCGTTGATGGTCAACCACTGCAGGTCGGCCCAGCCCCAGCCGAACGCCTCGGAGACCAGCGCCATCTCGCGGGACATCGACGTACCGCTCATCAGCCGATTGTCAGTGTTGACAGTGGCTCGGAAGCGCAGGTCGTGCAGCAGTCCGATGGGGTGCTCGGCGATCGAGGCCGCGGCGCCGGTCTGCACATTGGACGACGGGCACAGCTCCAACGGGATGCGCTTGTCCCGCACGTAGGCCGCGAGCCGGCCGAGCACGACGTCACCGCCCGCCGGCGTACCCGTGATGTCATCGACCAGTCGCACACCGTGACCGAGCCGGTCGGCGCCGCACCACTGAAGCGCCTGCCAGATCGACGGCAGGCCGAAGGCCTCACCAGCATGGATGGTGAAGTGGAAATTCTCACGCTGGAGATATTCGAACGCGTCGAGATGCCGGGTGGGCGGATAACCGGCCTCGGCCCCCGCGATGTCGAAGCCGACGACGCCGGCGTCCCGGTAGCGCACGGAGAGCTCGGCGATCTCCTGCGACCGGGCGGCGTGCCGCATTGCGGTCAGCAGCACGCCGACGCGGATCGGCGTGCCGAGCGCGGCCGCCTCGGCCGCGCCCTCGACGAAGCCGGCGTTCACCGCGTCGACCACCTGGTCGAGGCTGAGGCCCCGCTCCAGGTGCTGCTCGGGCGCGTAACGAACCTCGGCGTAGACCACACCGTCGACCGCCAGGTCGAGCGCGCATTCCTTGGCCACCCGGTGCAGGCTCTCCTCGTTCTGCATGACGGCGACGGTGTGCGCGAACGTCTCCAGGTAGCGTTCCAGCGAGCCGGAGTCGGCCGACTCGACGAACCACTGACCCAGCGCGACCGGGTCGGTGGTGGGCAGCCGATGGCCCACCTGGGCGGCCAGGTCGACGATCGTGGCGGGACGCAGTCCACCGTCGAGGTGGTCGTGCAGCAGCGCTTTCGGCGCCGGGATTATGTCGGAGTACGCGATGGCGGCCATCAGCCGAGCCTAGAGGCAGGGAACCAATGATCGACGGAGCATTGCCCTACCTGCGGTGCCCGATCTGCCGGCAGCCGCTGGAGCGCGTGGATCGGGCGCTGCGCTGTCCGCCGGGGCACAGCTTCGACATGGCCAGGCAGGGGTATGCGGACCTGACCGCGGGACGGATGCCGCACGTCGGCGACACCGCCGAGATGGTGGCCGACCGCGCGGCGTTCTTGGGGGCCGGGCACTACGCGTTCATCACGGCGGCGCTGGCCGAGGCAGCCGGCGCACCCGGCGGGCTGATCGTGGACGCGGGCACCGGCACCGGCGACTACCTGGCCGCGGTGCTCGATCACGCGCCGGC
>DASRYP010000892.1:0-9476 GCA_035687165.1 Actinoplanes sp.
AGCCACCAGCTCGAACTGGTCGAACGGCTCTGCGACGACCTGGTGATCATCGCGCACGGGTCGATCCGGGCGGCCGGCGACCGCGCCGCGCTGCGCGCCCGGCATGCCGTGCCGCGCTGGCAGCTGCAGGTCGACACCGACGCGGGCTGGCTGCGCGACCATCCCGGGGTGACGCTTCGCGACCTCGACGGCCCGCGTGCGGTCTTCGACCTGGCGGCCGGGTTCGACGATCAGAAGGTGCTGCACGCCGCGCTGGAGCGGGGCCCGGTGCGGTCCTTCGGCCCGGTCGTCCCGTCCCTGACCGAGATCTTCCGAGAGGTCGTCCAGTGAGTACCTACGCCGCCGCCAAGGTCGTCGCCGCCCGCGAGATCCGGGTGAAACTGCGCGACAAGACGTTCCTCTTCAGCACCCTGTTCTTCCTGGTCTTCGCGATCGGCGTCACCGTCCTGCCCGTCCTGTTCGCCGGCGGGCCGACCTCGGTCGCGGTCGCCGACCGGGCCACGGCGACGGTTCTGCGACAGCAGGACGACCTCGACGTCCGGGTGGTCGCCGACGACGCGGCCGCCGAAAAGCTCGTCCGCGACGGCGACGTCGAGGCCGCTGTGCTGGCCGGGCCCGAGGTCATCGCGATGGACGACCGGCCGGGCGAGGTCGTGCGCGCGCTGAGCAGCGCGCCCCCCGTGCGGCTGCTCGACCCGGGCGCCGTCGATCCGTTCTTGGCCTACATCGTGCCGCTCGCCCTGGCCTTCGTCTTCTTCTTCACGTCGTTCCTGTTCGGCCTGCAGATCGCCCAGAGCGTTACCGAGGAGAAGCAGACCCGCATCGTCGAGATCCTGGTGGCCAGCGTGCCGCCCCGGGCCCTGCTGGCCGGGAAGGTGGCGGCGCTCGGCCTGCTGGCGTTCGTGCAAGTGGCGCTGATCGCGATCGTCACCCTGATCGGCGCGCGGCTGGCCGGGCTGGATCGCGGGGTGCTGCACCTGCTGGAGCCGACGATCGGCTGGTTCGTCGCGTTCTTCCTGACCGGCTTCGTGATGCTGGCCGCGCTCTGGGCCGGGGTGGGCGCCCTGGCATCACGCCCCGAGGACCTGAATGGCGTCTCCCAGCCGGTGCAGATGGCGGTCATGCTGCCGTTCTTCGCGGTGATCTTCCTGGGCGAGAACGAGTTCGCGATGCGGATCCTCTCGTACGTCCCGTTCTCGGCGCCGATCGCGATGCCGACGCGCATCTTCAACGGCGACGCCGCGGGCTGGGAACCGTTTCTCGCGATCGTGATCATGGCGGTCACCGCCGTGGGGCTGCTCGCCGTCGGCGCCCGGGTCTACGAGGGGTCGCTGCTGCGCACCAACGGCAAGACCTCGTGGGCCACGGCCTGGCGGTCGCGCACTACTTCGTAGTCCCTGCGACGCGGCGCACGATCGCCAGCAGCGACTCCTCGACCTCCTCGATCGGGCGCTCCGGCATGAAGAGCAGCCAGTCGACGGCCACCACCAGGCCGACGCCGAAGAGGGCCGACGAGGCGACACGCACGTCCAGGTCGGCCGGGAGGTCGCCCTCGTCGACACCGGCCTGGACGGTCTCGGCGATCACGCCGATCGCCTGCTCGCGCAGCAGGATCAGCGTCTGCTGCCACTCCCGGTTGGTGCGCCACATCTCCGAGAGCAGCAACTGGGCGAAGGCCCGGTAGCGGCGGATGTATTCGAGCTGGCTGCGCACCAGGGCGGCGACCGCCTCGCGTGGGGGCAGCCCTTTCACCGCGGCGCGGAACTCGTCGGTGAGCAGGCCGATACCGTGCCGCAGCAGCTCCTCGAAGAGATCCGACTTGGACTTGAAGTTGTAGTAGACCGTTCCCTTGGCGACCCCGGCCCGCTGCGCGATGTCGTCGACCGTGGTGGCCGAGAAGCCCTGCTCGGCGATGAGCTCGACGGCCGCCTCGAAGAGCCGCTGCCGAGTGTCCTCGCGCCGCCGGGTCCGCCCGTCCACCACGGCCGCCTCCCCTCACAGAACCAGGTCCGGGTGCAGATCCCCCGTGGTCAGGCGGCGACCCCGGTGGGCGGCCAGGACGGTGAGGATCAAAGCCCCCAAACCGTACGCCAGCAGAAGCAGCGCACTCTGCACGACGGGGCCCCACAGTCCGCCGTCGATGGTGTGCCGCGCGGCCTGCACCACGTATGTCATCGGGAGCAGCGGGTGGATCGCCTGGAAGAACTCGGGCGAGGTCTGCACCGGATAGGAGCCGCTCGACGACGTGAGCTGCAACATCAGCAGGGCAAGGGCGACAATGCGCCCCGGCGTGCCGAACACCGCCCCCAGCATCTGCATGATCGCCGCGAAGGCAAAAGCGGTCAGAACCAGCAGACCGTACGTGGCCAGGGGGCGCACCGGATCAAGCCCGAGCGCGAAGTGGACCACCAGGAAGAGCAGCGTCGCCTGCACCAGCCCGATCGCCATCGCGGGCAGCAGCCCGGCCAGCGCGACCCTCGTGGCGGGCGCCTCGGAGACCAGATATCGGCGGTTGAGCGGGCGCAGCACCATGAACGCGATCATCGCGCCGACCCAGAGGGCCAGGGTCAGGAAGTACGGGGCGAAGCCGACCCCGTACGAGCCGGCCGGGTGCCGGATGCTGCGGTCGAGCGAGACCGGGGCGGCGAGCACATCGGCACGGTGACTCGGGTCGTCGCCGTACCCCGGGATCTTGCCGGCGCCGTCGGTCAGTCCGTGCGCGAGTTGCTCGGCACCGCCCCGCAGATCGCCCAGCCCACCGGCGAGTCGGTGACCGCCGCTCGCGAGCGTGCCGAGGCCGCCGTTGAGCTCGCGAGCGCCGGAGGAGAGCCGGTAGAGCCCACCCCGCAGGTCGAGCGCGCCCTGCTTGGCCTGGGCCGTGCCGGTGCGCAGCTGAGCGGCGCCGGTGGCCAGCCGGTTCAGCCCGGCGGAGAGTTGGTCGACCCGCGAGCGGGCCTGCGCGACGTCGTCAGCCAGGTGCGGGGCGGCTGCGGCGACCTGCCGGGCGGTGGCCGCGACCTGGCGCAGGTCGGCCCGCAGGCCGTCGAGGTCGGCGGCACGCACGGTGTCGCGCACCCGCTGGGCGGCGGTGACCAGCCGCGCGGCGACCGCCTTGGCGTCGGCCAGGCCCTCGGTGTCGGCGGGCAGGCCATTCAGGTACGTCTGGAGCCGCCGGGCGTTGCCCACGGCCTGATCGGCGGCGTTGTCGATGGTGCCGAGGTTGGCGGCGAGCGTGTCGGCACCCCGGGCCATGAGGGCAGCGGCGTTCGCGATGCGCTGGGCGTTGGCGCGCAGCAGCGGTTCGGCCTTGTCGGCGGCGGCGTCGACGGCGTTCGCGAGCTGCCGGCCGCCGGCCGCGGCCTGCTGGGTGCCGGCGGCGAGCTGCTGGGCGCCGGCGTTGAGCTGGGTCAGCCCGTCGGCCAGATCACCGGCGCCGCGGCCGGCGGTGCCGAGGCCGTTCTGCAGCCGGCCGGCGCCACCTCTGGCGTCGTCGAGGCCGTCGGCCAGCCGGTCGGCGCCGGACTTGGCGCTGCCGGCGCCCGTGCGCAGTTTGCCGGCGCCGTCGGCGGCCAGCTCGGTCTGCTGCTTGAGGTCGGTGAAGCCGATCAGCATCTTGTCGAAGTAGCCGGCGCTCGCGCTGGACGCGGCGGCGGCGCGCACCTCCTCGAAGGCGGTGCGGGCGAAGGCGCCGGTGAGGTAGTTCGTGGCATCGTCGCTGACGGCGACGAGCTGGGCCGACTGCGGGGCGGCGTCGGGTTCCGGGCCGGTGACCAGGTTGGCGGAGAAGTCGGCGGGGATGCGCAACAGGAGCTGGTAACGGCCGTCGGTCAGGCCCTTCTCGGCGCCGGCCTCGTCCGTCACATGCCAGTCGAAGATCTCGCGCTTGATCAGCTCGTCGGCCAGGTCCTGGCCGACGTGCAGCTTCGTGCCGTCGCTCGCGGTGGTGGCACGGTCCTCGACGACGAGCGCGGCCGGGACGTGGTTGAGGCGGCCAGTGGGGTCCCAGAAGGCATAGAGATAAAGCGCGCCGTAGAGCAGCGGGATCACGGCCAGCACGACCAGCGCGGCTCGGGTGCGGTTGCCGCGCAGGAAGCGGCTCAGCTCATAGCCCGCCAGCGACAACGTGGACAGAAAACTCATCGCTGCGCCTCTTCGCGGCTCGCGTCGTCCGTCGCTGTCCCGGCGGCCGGCTCGTCGCCCGTCGCGTCGAGCGCGGGGGCCACCTCCGACACGGGCGCCACCTCCGACACGGGCGCCGGCTCCGAGACAGGCGCCACCTCCGACACGGGCGCCGCCTCCGGTGCGGGACTGGGGTCGTCGCCGAGGTTGATCACGGTGGTGACGCGGGCAGGTTCGATCTCGCGGGCAGTGATGAGGACGGCTGTGCCGCGGGCGGTGATCTCGGTGAGGAGCTGCCAGAGGGCTTCACGCTCGCGACTGTCGAGGCCGTCTTCGACGTCGTCCAGCGCGATCACGGCCGGCCGGGCGAGCTCCGCCAGCGTCAGCCCCAGGACCTGTCGCTCGTACGGGGAAAGGTCTTGGCCCAGCTTGCGCGGATCGAGCCCGTGCAGGTCGACGCCGGCCGCCTCGGACCTCGGGCGCCCCTGCAGCGCGAGCCTCTCGCGGACGTGCTCCGTGACGGTGAATACAGATTCGGGGGCCGACACGTCGGGCACGTATCCCAGCGACGCCCGTCCGTCGATCTCGACCGTGCCGGCCGCGAGCCGGAATCGGCGGGCGAGCGCCAGCAGCAACGTCGTCCGGCCGCTGGCGGGCGGGCCGACCACCGCGACCAGATCACCGGCCTCGACCGTCACGTCGCGGTCACGAAAGAGCCAGCGGTCACCGTCGCGTGGGTTGCTCCGGCGGACCCCCGCCCCGCGCGCGATCAGCACCGACATGCCCGCCTCCTGAACTTAAACTGACTGGTCGGTGCAGAAATATACCCGAGACATCGATCAGAACCACTGCTCGGTGGTGGACCTCACTGTCGAGTCAGGACAGAATCTAGGCCATGTCGATGCGCTGGGGCATGACCGTTCCGCTGAGTGGAATCCCGCTCTCCGAGCACGCTGACGTCTACGCGGCGCTGGCCGACGCGGGCTTCACCGACCTGTGGACCTCCGAGGTCGCCGGCACCGACGCCTTCACCCCGCTGACGCTCGCGGCCGCCTGGTCCCCGCGGTTGCGGCTCGGCACGGCGATCGCGCCGGTCTTCACCCGGGGTCCCGGCCTGCTGGCGATGACCGCGGCGGCCCTGGCCGAGGCCGCGCCCGGCCGTTTCCAGCTCGGCATCGGCGCGTCCTCCCCCGTCGTGGTCGGCGATTGGAACGCCGCCGACTTCACCGAGCCCTTCCAGCGCAGCCGCGACATGCTGCGCTTCCTGCGCGCGGCGCTCGCCGGCGAACTGGTCGACGGCCAGTTCGAGACCTTTTCCGTACGGCGTTTCCGCCTCGAACGTCCCCCCACGCTGCCGCCGCAGGTGTTGCTGGCCGCGCTACGCCCCGGAATGCTGCGTCTGGCCGCCGCCGAGGCTGACGGTGTGATCCTCAACTGGCTGTCGGCCACCGACGTGCCCACGGCCCTGGCCGAGGTGAAGACCGACAAACCGGACTTCGACGTCGCGGCCCGCATCTTCGTCTGCCCCACCGACGACGCCGGCCACGCCCGCCGCATCGGCAAGCGCATGATCGCGACCTACCTGACCGTCCCCGCCTACGCCGACTTCCACCGTTGGCTGGGCCGCGGCGAGGTGCTGACCCCGATGTGGCGAGCCTGGTCGTCCGGCGACCGCAAAGGCGCGCTGGCCGCCATCCCCGACGAGGTGGTCGACGATTTGATCGTGCACGGCTCCCCCGCCGAATGCCGCACCAAGGTCGAGGCGTACGTGGATGCGGGCATAACGGTCCCCGCGCTGGCCCTCCTCCCGACCCCCACATGGGACTCGGGCAACGCCGTCGCGATCATCGACCTGCTTACGGCCCTGGGCCGCTGACCGCTCGGGCACTGCCCGGCGACCGTTCAGGCACCGGCCCGACCTGCGGCGATGAGCGCTCGCGGCGCCGGCCTGACTGAACAGCCGCTCCCCCTGACATGCGCGGGGAAACTACGATGCGGCGCATGGCATTGATCCACAAGGCGACGTTGAGTCCCACCAAGGTCGAGCTGCTGGCAGCGTGGCTCCCTGGCCGCCCGTGGTATCAGGGCGGCCAGGGAGCCACGGTCGAGCGCGTGGCCTCCTACCGCTTCGACGACCCCGAGGGCGAGGTAGGCATCGAGACCCTGCTGGTCACCGCCGGCGCCGGCCCGACCTACCAGATCCCGCTGACCTATCGCGCCGCCCCGCTCGATGACGCTGACGAGTGGCTGGTCGGCACGATGGAGCATTCGGTCCTCGGCCGCCGCTGGGTCTACGACGCCACCATCGACCCGGTCTACGCCGAGGCGCTGGCGCAGGCCCTGCTCACCGGCAGCGGCCAGGCCCAGGAGTTCATCGAGCTGGACGGCCACCTCGAGCCCCGCCCGCCCAGCATGGCCATCACGACGAGCAACATCTCCACCGACTTCGCCGAGGCCCGCGCCGTGACCGCCATCCTCAGCACCGCCCCGGCCGACCCCACGGTGATCAAGACCGACAAGCTCACCCTGACCATCCCTCGCGTCCTCAACCACGCCGTCGCCTCCCCCGGTGCCGTCCTCTTCGGAACGTGGCCCGGCCAGGCCGCCTCGGTAGCCCTGGCTTTCGCCCACCCCCGCTGATCGAGCCCGCGAGCTTCCGCCACCGCGCGCCGAGGGGTGGAAGCTCTGGAGGCACATCCGACCAAGGCCCGAGTCGTCAGAGCCGGGCGCGGCCGGGACGGAAGCCGGGACGCGGGGCCGGGCCGTCGGCCGGGTGCGGCCTTGCGTTGCAACCGGCGTCCCGCGGCGGCGTGGACGGGGTGATTGCGGTTGTGGGCGGCCCGGCCGCGTACTTCAGATAGAAGCGCAACCGCCCCGCATAGATCTGGAAGGGCGCGAGAGACACGGAAGGCGCACCCCACCGCTGGGGTGCGCCTTCCGTCGGTGATGAGTCGCCGCTCACCGTTACTCGCTGTCGGCGAGGATGGCGTAGAGCTTGCGCTTCGTCTCGTTCAGGATCTCGAGAGCCCGCTGGCGCTGCTCGGGCGTGCCGTTGAAGCCGACCTGCTTGAGCGCGCCCATGATGCCCACCGCGGCGTCGCGGAAATCCTGCACCTGGGACATCGTGTCGTCGCCGATGCTGGCCCACGGCGGGGTCTGCGCGGCGGCCTCGGCCTCGGGGCGGCCGTCGGCGGTGAGGCGGTAGCTCTTGCGGCCCCCGTCAGCCTCGGCCTCGATCAGACCCTCGTCCTCGAGCAGCTGCAGCGTCGGGTAGATCGAGCCGGGGCTCGGTCGCCAGATGCCGTTCGTGCGGGAGTCAAGCTCCTGGATCATCTCGTAGCCGTGCATCGGGCGCTCGACCAGCAGCGCCAGGACGGCGGTGCGCACATTGGGCCGGGAGCCTCGCCCGCCGCGACGACCGCCGCGGCCGCCGGGGCCGAACGGGCCGCCGGGACCACCGGCGCCGCCGAAGTCGCCGGGGCCGAAGGGGAAGCCGGGCGGGAAGGTGAAGCCGCGAGCGCGGAAGCCGTGCGGACCGTGATGGATGTTCCTCATGGCTATCTCCGATCTGTTGTCGATACGTAGACGATATATCGGCAACACATCGTTCGCAAGGGTTTCTTCGGGCGGTGGGGCACGCGACAGGTGTGGACCGTCTCGCATCTGGCAATGTGATAGCTGTGCTGACGGTGCCGATTCGCCAGCTCGGTGAGTCCGAGCGCGCGCAAGTCGAGAAGATCCTCGACCGTGACCCCTACGCCGGCGCCCAGATCGCCGAGCGGGTAGCGGCGCATGGTCTGAGCTGGTGGCGTTCCGACGGGCGGATCTTCGGCTACGGTCCCGGCCGTGGCGTCGAGTCGCTGATCTGGTCGGGAGCCCACCTCGTGCCGGTCTGTTCCACGCCACCGTCGACCGCGGCGTTCGCCGAGATGCTCGGGGCCGAGCCACGCATCTGCTCGTCGATCATCGGACGTTCCGACGCCGTGCTCGATCTGTGGGACAGGCTGGGCAGACACTGGGGACGCGCCCGCGATGTGCGGCCCCACCAGCCGCTTCTGGTGGCCGAGCGCGATCCGTTGGTCGCGGCCGACCCCGACGTCCGGCTCGTGCGGCCCAACGAGATCGACTCGCTCTTCCCCGCCGCCGTCTCGATGTATACCGAAGAGGTCGGCGTCTCCCCGCTGCTCGACGATGGCGGCCGCGGCTACCGTCGGCGCATCACCGAGCTGGTCAAGGGCAAGCGTGCCTACGCCCGGTTCATCGGCGACCGGGTGATCTTCAAGGCCGAACTGGCCATTGTCACCCGCCGCACCACTCAGGTGCAGGGTGTCTGGGTCGACCCGGAGTTCCGCGGCCGGGGGTTGGCGGCGCCGGCGATGGCGGCTGTGGTGCGCGACGCATTGAGACGTGTGTCACCCACGGTGAGCCTCTACGTGAACGACTACAACACGTCAGCGCGGCGCGTTTACGCAAGGTGCGGTTTCGTCTCGGCCGGCTCGTTCGCGACCGTCCTTTTTTGAACTTCGGCAGGTACGCGTCGTCGCCCGCCACAACCGCAACGACGCCGTTCAGCCTCTTCGGCCGGCCGGGTGCGACTCGGGGCCGTTCCCCGCTTCCGGCCCGGCCCCGGTCCCCCGGCGCTGCGCGCCTCAGTAGACGGCAAAGCCCCGCCCGCTGAGGCGGGCGGGGCTTCCGCACGACGCGACCGACGGAATCGACGCATCGACGCGAACGTCAGTGGACCGTGACCTGCGGGCCGGGGAGCAGTTCGCGCAGCTCGTCGGGAAGATCGGCGCCCATCTCGTCGGCCAGGCGCAGCGCTTCCTCGACCAGCGTCTCGACGATGATCGACTCGGGCACCGTCTTGACGACCTGGCCCTTGACGAAGATCTGGCCCTTGCCGTTGCCCGAGGCGACGCCGAGGTCGGCCTCGCGCGCCTCGCCGGGACCGTTCACGACGCAGCCCATGACGGCCACCCGCAGCGGGGCCGGGAAGCCCTCCAGGGCGGCGGTGACCTGGTCGGCAAGGGTGTAGACGTCGACCTGGGCGCGGCCGCAGGACGGGCAGGAGACGATCTCGAGCTTGCGCGGGCGCAGATTGAGCGACTGCAGGATCTGGTTGCCGACCTTGATTTCCTCCACCGGCGGGGCGGAGAGGGAAACGCGGATGGTGTCGCCGATGCCGCGCGAAAGCAGGGCGCCGAAGGCCGTGGCCGACTTGATGGTGCCCTGGAACGCCGGGCCGGCCTCGGTGACGCCGAGGTGCAGCGGCCAGTCGCCGCGCTGGGCGAGCTGCTCGTAGGCGCGGACCATGACCACCGGGTCGTTGTGCTTGACCGAGATCTTGAAGTCGTGGA
>DASRYP010000893.1:0-6434 GCA_035687165.1 Actinoplanes sp.
GAGCGTGAAGGCGACGTCGGCAACCGGCAGCGGCGACCCCTCCAGCCGGGCGCGCAGCCTCGCCGCCTGGTCGCGCAGGGCGGCCGGCGACGCCGCCGACAGCAGTACGGGCACCGGGTGCTCGACCGGCGCGGGCGACGGCTCGGCGGCCGGCGGCGCCTGTTCGAGGATGACGTGGGCGTTGGTGCCGCTGACCCCGAACGCCGAGATCGCGGCCCGGCGCGGCCGGCCGGTCTGCGGCCACGCGGAGCGCTCGGTGAGCAGCTCGACCTCCCCGTCGTCCCAGGCCACGTGGCGGGTCGGTGCGTCGACGTGCAGCGTGCGCGGAAGCACGGCGTGGCCGAGCGCGAGGACCAGTTTGATCATGCCGGCAACCCCCGAGGCTGCCTGGGTGTGCCCGATGTTCGACTTGAGCGAGCCGAGCCGCAGCGGGCGGTCCCGGTCCCGGCCATAGGTGGCGAGCAGCGCCTGTGCCTCGATCGGGTCGCCGAGCGTGGTGCCGGTGCCGTGTCCTTCAACGGCGTCCACGTCGGCCGGTCGCAGGCCGGCGTCGGCCAGCGCCTGTCGGATGACTCGCTCCTGGGACGGCCCGTTCGGCGCGGCGAGCCCGTTGCTGGCACCGTCGGAGTTGACCGCGCTGCCGCGCAGCACGGCGAGCACCCGGTGGCCGCGGCGCCGGGCTTCGGAGAGCCGCTCCAGCAAGACGACGCCGACGCCCTCGGCCCAGCCGGTGCCGTCGGCGGCGTCGGCGAACGACTTGCAGCGGCCGTTGGGGGCGAGGCCGCGCTGGCGGGAGAACTCGACGAACGTGGCCGGGCTCGCCATCACGGTGACGCCGCCGACCAGGGCCAGCCCGCACTGCCCGGAGCGCAGCGCCTGCGCGGCCCAGTGCAGAGCGACCAGCGAGGAGGAGCAGGCGGTGTCGACGGTGACCGCCGGGCCCTCCAGTCCGAGCGTGTAGGCGACACGGCCGGAGATGACGCTGGAGGCGTTGCCGGTCAGGAAGTGGCCTTCCAACTCGGGCGGGACAGCGCCGTCGCGGACGCCGTATCCCTGGTGGATGGCGCCGACGAAGACGCCGGTGTCGCTGCCGCGCAGCCCGGCCGGGTCGATGCCGGCCCGTTCGACCGCCTCCCACGCCGTCTCCAGCAGCACCCGCTGCTGGGGATCCATGGCCAATGCCTCGCGGGGGCTGATCCCGAAGAACTCGGCGTCGAAGTCGCCCGCGCCGTCGAGGAAGCCGCCCTCGAACGCGTAGGTCTTGCCGGGGCGTCCGGGATCGGGGTCGTAGAGGCCGTCGAGGTCCCAGCCGCGGTCGGTGGGGAACGGCGACACCGCGTCGCGGCCGTCGAGCAGCAGTTGCCACAGGTCTTCCGGGCTACGTACGCCGCCGGGCAGCCGGCAGGCGGCCGAGACGATGACGATCGGGTCAGCGGCCGGAGCGGCCGAGGCCGGTGCGGCCGGGACAGGCCGGGCGCCGCCGGCGAGCTGGGCCGCCAACCGGGCCGGGGTCGGGTGGTCGAAGATCAGGGTCGACGGCAGCGGCCGTCCGGCGGCGCCTGCGAGCCGGTTGCGCAGCTCGACCGCGGTCAGCGAGTCGAAGCCGAGGTCGCTGAACGCAGCCGCGGGGTCGACCCGGTCGGCCGAGGCGTGACCCAGCACCGCGGCGGCCGACTCGACGACCAGGCGCAGCATGCGGCGTTCCCGCTCGGCGGGCGGCAGGTCGTCGAGTTCGGCCGTCACCGCGGGCGGCTCCGGTGCCGTGGCGGCGAACGCCTCGACCAGCGGGCGTGGACGGCCGCTGGTGTAGATCGGCCGGAAGGTGTCCCAGTCGATGTCGGCGACGGTCAGCGTGGTCTCGTCGCCGGCAAGGGCGTCCTCGAGTGCGGCGACGGCGAGCGCCGGGTCCATCTCGGCGAGCCCGCGCCGGGCGAGGTGGGTCCGCACGTCGTCGTCGACCATGCCGCCACCACCCCATGCGCCCCAGGCGATCGAGAGCGTCCGCCGCCCGGTGCCGCGGCGGTGCTCGGCCAGCGCGTCCAGATAGGCGTTGGCGGCGCCGTAGGCGGCCTGCCCGGCACTGCCCCAGGTGGCCGCGCCGGAGGAGAAGAAGATCAGGGTGCCGTCGAGCAGCTCGGCCAGGTTGGCGGCGCCGGACACCTTGGCGTGCAGCGCCTCGCGCAGGTCGGCGTCGGTGGTCTCGGCCAGCGAGACCGCCCGCCCGGCGCCGGCCGCGTGCACCGCGGTGGTGATCGGCCGGTCGGCGGGCACGGCGGCGAGCACCGCTGCCAGCGCCTCCCGGTCGGCGACGTCGCCGGACACGATCGTCACCCGGTCGCCCAGCTCGGCGGCGAGCTCGGCGGCGCCGGGCGCCTCCGGACCGCCTCGGCTGAGCAGCAGGAGGTGGTCGGCGCCGCGGCTCACGAGGTGGCGGGCGACATGCCCGGCCAGGGCGCCGGTGCCGCCGGTGACGAGAACGGTGCCGGTGGGCCGCCACGGTGTCGTGATGGTGCGCCCGCTCGGCGCGGCGGCCATCCGCCGGGCCAGCACACCGGTGCGGCGCACGGCCACCTGGTCCTCGTCGCCGCACGCCCCGCCGAGCACGGCCAGCACCCGGTCGAGCGCCCGCCGATCCCGGGTCGCGGGCAGGTCGAGCAGTCCGCCGCGGACGGCCGGGTGTTCCAGGCCGAACGTCTGCCCGAGGCCCCAGATCATGGCCTGCTCGGGCCGGGTGAGGCGGTTGGCCGCGCCAGTCGAGACCGCGCCCTCGGTCACCGTCCACACCGGGACGTGAGCCGTGGTCACGGCGCGGTAGACGTCGAGTGCGCGGTGGACGTCTCCCGGAATCGCGAGCACACCGGCCGCCTGGGGCAGCAGTCCGGTCAGATCGGCCGGGTCGGCGACCGGAGTGACCTCGGCGCCCGCCGACCGCAGCGCGCCGAGCAGGTCTTCGTGCCCGTTCGGGTCGCCGGCAACGAGCCAGATGCCGTCGAGGCGGGGCGGGGAGGCCCGGGGCGTGACCGGCTTCCAGAGGATCCGGTAGCGCCAGGCGTCGACCGTACGGCGTCCCTGCCGGTCCCGCCACCATTCGCTCAGCGCTGGGAGAACGCCAGCCACGTCGGTGCCGAGCAGCTCGCCGAGGCCGCCCGCGTCACCCGCGCCGACGAGCTCCCAGAACTCGCTGTCGGTCTGCGCGGCCACGGCCGGGCGCAGATGATCGGGCAGCCAGTAGCGGTCGCGTTGGAACGGGTAGGTCGGCAACTCGGCGACCGGTCCGCGACCAGCTAAACGCTCCCAGTCAATCCGAACACCGGCCACATGAGCCTCGGCCGCCGACCGCAGGAACCGATCCCAACCACCCTCGCCACGCCGCAACGTCCCGACCGCGGTCTCCAACCCAGACACCAACACCGGATGCGCACTGCACTCCACAAAAACCGCCGCACCCACCGACTCCACCGCATCGTGAAACAACACCGGCCGCCGCAAATTCTCAAACCAATACCCGGCATCCAACACACCCGTATCGATCAACCCACCACGCACCGACGAATGAAACGGCACCTGCCCCGAACGCGGCTCCACACCCGCCAACGCCGCCAACACCTCATCACGAACCCGATCCACCTCAGCCGAATGCGAGGCATAATCCACCGGAATCCACCGCGCACCCGGCAACACCTCGAACACCGACGCCAACGGCCCCGCCACACCCGACACCACCGTCGACCGCAACCCATTCACCGCCGCAACACCCACACCCTCGACCAGAAACGGCTCCACCTCCACCCGCGACAACGGAACCGAGAACATCCCACCCGCACCAGCAATCGCCACCAACGCCTTACTACGCAAAGCAACAACCCGGGCACCGTCCTCCAACGACAACGCACCAGCCACCACCGCCGCCGCGATCTCCCCCTGCGAATGACCCACCACCGCCGCCGGCACCACACCCACCGAACGCCACACCTCAGCCAACGACACCATCACCGCCCACAACGCCGGCTGCACCACATCAACCCGCGCCAACAACCCCTCATCACCCAACACATCCAGCAACGACCAATCGACATAACCCGACAGCGCCACAGCACACTCAGCCAACCGCTCCGCAAACACCGGCGACACCGCCGCCAACTCCCGACCCATACCAACCCACTGCGAACCCTGACCGGGGAACACGAAGACGGCGGACATGACCGCCGGGGCGGTGCCGGTGATGAGTGCGGGGTGCGCGCCGCCGACCGCGAGCGCGCGCAAGCCGTCGAGCAGCGACTCCCGGTCGCCGGTCAGCACAGCGGCCCGTTCGCGCAGTGCGGTCCGGCGCACCGCGGCGCGGGCGACGGCGGTCGGGTCGAGGTGGTCGCGGTCGAGGCGGTCCAGCAGGCGGACGGCCTGCTCGGCCAACGCCGCCCTGGTCCGGCCGTGCAGCAACACCGGGAGAGGCGCGGTCGGCTCCTCGGCGGCGGGTTCGTCGGCGGGGACCGCCTCCAGGATCACGTGGGCGTTGGTGCCGCTCACGCCGAAGGCCGAGACGCCGGCCCGGCGCCCGTTGCCGGCGGGCCACTCCTCCGCCTCGGTGAGGAGGCGTACGGCACCCTGCGTCCAGTCGACGTGCGGGGTGGGGGTGGCGACGTGCAGGGTGCGCGGCAGAAGGCCGTGCCGCATCGCCATCACCATCTTGATCACGCCGCCCACGCCGGCCGCGGCCTGCGCGTGGCCGATGTTCGACTTGAGCGAGCCCAGCCGCAGCGGCTCGGCCCGGCCCTGCCCGTAGGCGGCCAGCAGCGCGCTCGCCTCGATCGGGTCGCCGAGGCGGGTGCCGGTGCCGTGCGCCTCCACCACGTCGACGTCGGCCGGGACCAGGCCCGCGCTGGCCAGCGCGGCCCGGATGACCCGCTGCTGGGCGGCGCCGTTCGGTGCGGTCAGCCCGTTCGAGGCGCCGTCCGAGTTGACCGCGCTGCCGCGCAGCACAGCAAGCACGCGGTGGCCGCGGCGGCGAGCCGCGGAGAGCGTCTCGAGGACCACCATCCCGGCGCCCTCGGCCCAGCCGGTGCCGTCGGCGTCGGCCGAGAACGCCTTGCACCGGCCGTCCGCGGCGAGCGCGCGCTGGCGGGAGTATTCGACGAATGCCTCGGCGCCGGTCATCACGGTGACCCCGCCGGCTAGGGCCAGCTCGCACTCCCCCGCCCGCAGCGCCTGCGCGGCCAGGTGCATCGCCACCAGCGACGACGAACAGGCGGTGTCGACGGTCAGCGAGGGGCCCTCCAGTCCGAGGGTGTAGGCGATGCGGCCGGAGAGCACGCTGGAGACGTTGCCGGTGAGCAGGTAGCCCTCGATGTCGTCGGGGACCCGGCCGGACGGGTTGCCGTACCCCTGGTAGCCGGCGCCGACGAAGATGCCCGTCGCGGTGCCGCGCAGCCCGGCGGGGTCAAGGCCGCCGTCTTCGAGCGCCTCCCAGCACACCTCGAGCAGGAGACGCTGCTGCGGGTCCATGGCGAGCGCCTCGCGCGGGGAGATCCCGAAGAACTCGGCGTCGAAGCCGGCCACCCCGTCGACGAAACCACCCTGGCGGGCGTAGCTGGTGCCCTTGTGGTCCGGGTCCGGGTGGTAGGCGAGGGTCCAGCCGCGGTCGTCCGGTAGCGGGCCGACCGCGTCGACGCCGCCACGGACCAGTGCCCACAATGCCTCGGGCGAGTCCACGCCGCCCGGAAAGCGGCAGCCCATCGCCACGATCGCGATCGGCTCGTCCGCGCGGGCACCGGACCGCCGCTCCCCGGGCGGGCACTCATCGGCGACCGCGCCCGGGTCCAGGCGGGCGGCCAGCATCGCGGTGAGCGCGAGCATGGTCGGGTGGTCGAAGACGACGGTGGTGGCCAGGTCGAGGCCGGTTTCGGCGATGAGCCGGTTGCGCAGCTCGACCGCCATCAGCGAATCGAAGCCGAGGTCCCGGAACGGCTTCTCGTCGTCGACCGCCTGCGGGTCGCGGTGGCCGAGCACGGCGGCCACCGCCGCGCGGACGACCTCGCGCAGCTCGCCGGCCGGCCGGACGGCCCGCGCGGGTGCGGTCGCCGCAGGCGGCGGGGTCAGCTCGGCGAGCAGCGGCGCAGGCCGAGCGCCGGCGAAGAGCGGCAGGAACCGGGCCCAGTCGACATCGGCCACCACGGCGACCGGTTCGTCTCGGGTGACGGCGGCCATCAGCTCAGCCAGCGCCACGTCTGGGTCGAGCGGCGCCAGGCCGTGCCGGCGCAGGCTCTCCCCCGCCGCACCGGCCGCCATGCCGTCGCCGGCCCACGGTCCCCACGCCACCGAGAGAGCGGTTTCGCCGCGGGCGGCGCGCCGCGCGGCCAGGGCGTCGAGATGGGCGTTGGCCGCGGCGTACGCCGCCTGCCGCCCGCTGCCCCAGACCCCGGCGACCGACGAGAAGAGCA
>DASRYP010000894.1:0-2331 GCA_035687165.1 Actinoplanes sp.
ACGGGTCGACGGAGGGACGAGCTGGACCAGGCCGTCGCACAGATCGGCCGGAATGTGACTGGCGTGCAGGGCGATTCGGCTGACCTCGCCGATCTGGACCGTTTGTTCGACACGGTCAAGCAGGAAAAGGGCGCGATCGACGTGTTGTGGGCAAGTGCTGGAGGTGGCGAGCAGGGCGGGCTCGGCGAGATCACCGCGGAGCAGTTCGATGCCGCCTTCTCGCTGAACGCGCGCGGCACGCTGTTCACGGTTCAGAAGGCGCTGCCGCTGTTCAACGATGGAGGCTCGATCTTCATGACCGGGTCGAACGCTTCGCTCCGGGGCTACCCCAATTGGGCTGTGTACGCGGGAAGCAAGGCCGTGCTGCCCGCCTACGCACGGGTGTGGGTGTCCGAGCTGAGCCCTGATCCACCGACGAATCTCAGGTGATCGTTTTCCTGAATGGTGATCGTTTCGGTTGGGTGTGGGCATGCGGTATCGGCCGCTGACGGTTCTGCGGCAGGTCCGATTCGGTTCGGGGTGATCTTCGGGATGGACCGCGTGGGTCGTCGGGGGTGCTGGGCCGGTGCCCGGGCCGGTCAGGCCACGCGGGCCGGTGGTGCGCGGTGGGTGGTTCGGTGGGTGGCGTTGAACAGCCCGTCCCAGGCGTCGTACCAGGGCCAGTGCTCGGGCAGGTGCAGGATGATCTGGTCGCGGCCGCGGTGGGAGATCCGGGCCGGGACGCCGATCAGGTGTCGGCGCAGGGTGCCGGAGCGGGCGGTGGCGTGGTAGCGGGAGGCCAGCGCGGCCGCGGCGTGCAGCAGGTTGTGCGCGATCCCGGCGCAGCTGAGCCAGGCGGCGTTGGCGGTGAACATTCCCGAGGGCAGGTGGGCCAGGGGTCCGTCGATCAGCTCGGCGTTGAGTTGTTCGATGATCGCGTGGTGGCGGTGGTCGGCCTCGGCCTGCAGGGTGGGGAACGGGCTGTCGGTGAAAACGGCGTGATACCGCCAGGCCGGGCCGAGCTCGGTCTGCCCGGCCGTGACCTCCGGGGTCAGCCGGCGGACCCGACGCACGATCAACTCCGCGGTGACCGCCTGCTTGCGCCGGGACGCGAACGCGGTGTAGTCGACCGCGGCGACCTCGGCGTCGGAGATCCACCGTTGCTCGTCGTCGTCCCAGATCGCCTGCGGATAGCGGATACCCACCCAGGCCTGATCGGGGATGGTGGCGATCGCGCGGCGGATCTTGGGGTCCATCCGGGCGGTGACGGAGAAGCGGGCCCCGCCGCGGCGGCACGCGGCGATGGTGGCGGCGTTGTAGAACGCCGAGTCCATCCGCACCACGAGCAGCCCGGTGGCGCCGGCGGCCCGGGCGGTGCCGATCGCTTCGGCCACGAACGAGGCCGCGCCGCGGGCCGAGGCGGCGGTCCCGCCGCGCAGCCGGGTCCCGGCCACCAGCGGTGCGCTGGTCGGGGTGGAGATCGCCGCGATCAGCGGGTTCAGCCCGCGCAGCCGCACCGAGTACCCGCCGACCTTGGCATGGCCGAACCCGGCGCCCTGCTTGGCGTGCCCGTACACCCGCCGCTGACACGAGTCCACATTCAGCCACATCAGGGCGGCCGCGTCGGGCAGGACCGGGGCCCGGGCGGCGAGCTCGGCCAGCAGTCGCCGGCTGACGGCCTCGAGTTGGCGCACGTTGCCCCAGGACAACGCACGCAGAAACGATCCCAGCGTGGACGGGGCACGGACCCCGTCGAACAGCTCGCCCATCCCACCGCAGCGCAGCAGGTCGAGATCGTCGATCGCGTCCGCGCCGGCGATCATCCCGGCCACCACACAGCCGATCTTGTGCGGGGTGTTCGCACCGCACGGGCCGGCCACCGTGACCCGCTCGCCGACCAACTCGGCCAGCCCGCAGTCCTGAGCCAGCCGCATGACCGGCACCAGGCCCGCGTGCGACACCAGATTCGGATCATCGAATTGCGCCGACGTCGCCGCAGCGGTGTGCCACAATCGCATCTACGAAGTGCCTCCTCGAACTGTGGACATGTGGACTGTGAGAAGTCACATCATCCCAGGTCAGGGGGCACTTCCCCGTTCAGGACACGGGTCGAACCACGAAATTCATCGGTGGATCAGGGCTAAGGTACTCCGGACTGGCAACGGCGACCAAGTAGGCCGCCAACGGCGCTGCGAGGCCGCGCGGTAGGGCCGACCTGGTCAACGCCGCCGAGTGTCGCCCGGCATGGAACGAGGCTCAACCGTGACAGACGTCAGCTCACAGTCAGAGCAGTACGGCCGCTGCAGTGAATGTTACGAGCTCAAGCATCTGACACCAGACGGGGTCCTGCAC
>DASRYP010000895.1:0-5486 GCA_035687165.1 Actinoplanes sp.
CGCCGGTGCCCCCGGCGAGTGCAGTGCCATCGGCGCGGGCCGGCACGGCGACCCCTGGTAGGACCGGCCCCCTTCCAGCCGGCCGCCGTCGGGCAGCAGGGACTGGTCGTCCAGGCCGGCGCCGTCCCCCATCGCGACGTCCAGTCCGAAGGCGCTGTGGATGCCGACGAAGCAGCCGCTGCCGATGTCGACCCGGCCGTGCCGCAGCCAGCCGTCCTCGACCCGGTAGCCCTGCAACTGCGTGTCGGCGCCGATGCTCGTGTCCGCACCGATGGAGATGAGGTCCCAGGCCGAGACCTGCATGGTGTCGATCGTGCAGCGCGGCCCGACCTTGGCGCCCATCAGCCGGTAGTAGATCGGCAGGGCCGGGGTGCCGGCGAGCAGGCCGACGCCGCTGAGCGATTTGAGCTGGCCGCAGAGCCACCAGCGCAGGTAGTAGAGGCCCCAGAGCCGGTGCTGCCCTGGGCGGTACCGTCCGATCAGGACCCATTTCGCCGCGATCGAGATGCCCAGCAGCAGCGGCCAGGTCGCCACCAGCACCGTGGCCCAGACGGCCACGAGCCCGGCGGTGGAGAGCGTCCCGACGAGCCAGCCGCGAATGGCGAGGAACAGGGCGCCCAGCGGCAGGGTGGGCAGCGCGGCGACCACGGGCAGGCTGACTGCCTGCAGCGCCGCGACGGTCGTCCGTTGGCCGCGCCCGACCCGGTCCGCAGCCGGGTCCGCGGCCGGGGCGACCGTCTCCACCGGGGCCGCCGACGTGATGCGGTCGGCCAGCTTCCGTACGGTGGGGTGCTCGTAGGCGTCGCGCAGGGCTACCGGCCGGCCCAGCTTGGCCCGCAGCCGGGTCACCATCTGGGCGGCGACCAGCGAGTGCCCGCCGAGGTCGGTGAAGAAGTCGTCGTCGGCCGAGACGGCGGGGACCCCGAACAGATCCTGCCACACCTCGGCGAGCTGCCGTTCCAGCTCGGTGGCGGGGGCGTTCCCCTGTCCGGCAGTGCGCACCAGCGGCTTCACCGGGGCCGGCAGCCGGCCGCGGTCGAGCTTTCCGCTGGCGGTGCGCGGCAGTTCCTCGATCACGTCGAGGTGACTGGGGATCATGTACGCCGGGACCCGGCTCTTCAGCAGCTCGAGCACGTCGTCGCGGTCCAGGTCGCGGTGGCCGCCCGGCGGCTCGACACAGATGTACGCCGCAAGTTGCGGCAGGCCGTCGCGCTCGACCACCCGTACGGCCGAGGCTCGTACCCGGGGATGGTCGCGCAGCACCGACTCGATCTCGGAGAGTTCGATCCGGTAGCCTCTGATCTTGACCTGGGTGTCCATCCGCCCGTGGAACAACAGTTCCCCGCTGTCCGACCAGGACACCAGGTCTCCCGTGCGGTAACACCGGCCGGCTTCCGGATCAGGCACCAGGAACCGTTCGGCGGTCAGGTCGGGCCGACCGGCGTACCCCCGGGCGAGTGTGGGGCCGCCGATGAGCAGCTCGCCGGTGGCCCCGCGCGGGACCGGACGCAGGTTCTCGTCGACCACGTGCAGCTCGTAGCCGCGCAGCGGCCGCCCGATCGTGACCGGCCGACCGGGGTGGCACTCGGCCACGGTCGTGTTCACTGTGGTCTCGGTCGGCCCGTAGACGTTGAGCAGGCTGCGGCCCGGACGGGCCCAGCGCTCGACCAGCTCGGGTGGGCAGACCTCGCCGCTGAGCACGATCGTGCGCAGTCCCGGCACGTCGTCGGGCAGGGTGGCCAGCATCGTCGGCACGGTCGACAGGTAGGTGACGGCCCGCTCGGCGAGGTAGCTTCCGAGGTCGGCGCCGAACTTCGGGACGTCCCGGGTCGGCACCACCAGGGTGGAGCCGTTGGAGAAGGCCATCCAGATCTCTTCGATCGAGCCGTCGAAGCTCAGCGAGAAGCCCTGGTAGACGCGATCGTCCGGGCCGGTGGCGCAGGCTTCGTTGAACGCCTGGACGTACTGGCTGACGTGACGGTGCTCGGCCATCACCCCCTTGGGCCGGCCGGTCGTGCCGGAGGTGTAGATGACATACGCGAGGTCCGACGGCCGCACGCCGGACTCGGTCCGCGCGATCGGCGCGTCCGATCCGGTGGCCAGGCCGGGCGGGCAGTCCTCCAGGTCGACCGTGGGGATCGTGGCGAAGTGGCCCGCCGCAGCCCCGGCCAGCACCGAGTCGGTCAGGCAGAGCAGCACGCCCAGCTCGTCGACGATGTGCGCGATCCGGTCGGCCGGGTACCCCGGGTCGATCGGCACGTACGCCGCCCCGGCCTTGTGGCACGCGAGGATCGCCACGATCGGCAGCTCGGAACGCTCGAAGTACAGCGCGACGAAGGTGTCCGGCCCGGCGCCGCGGTCGCGCAGCCAGCGGGCCAGCAGATTGGCGCGGCGGTCCAGCTCGGTGTAGGTCAGTTCCCGGTCGTCGCAGACGATCGCCACCGCCGACGGTGTCCGGGCCGCTTGGGCCTCGAAGACCTCGTGCAGGCACACGTCGGTCCCGGTGGCCGCCTCGAGATACCGGGTGCCGGCCTCGGTCACGGCGCTCATCAGGCGTCGCCCGTCGTGTCGTCGTGCTCGGCCCAGTACTTCTGTCCGGCGGCCGGCAGCGTGTAGATCGGGTCGTAGTACTCGTGCCGCCGGTGCAGGGTCTCGTCGTCGCGGCTCTCGGCCGAGGTGTGGTAGTTCTTGCTCCAGTACGAGATCCCGCGGTCCCGGTCGTACGCGGTCGCCATGTGCACCCACTGCTTGCCGAGCATCGGCACGTCGCAGACGATGCGTGGGGTGGCGAACCCGGGCAGGTAACCCATGATCGAGCTCTGCAGCGCCTGCGCCTCCCAGACCGCCAGCCGCCAGTGCTCGGCGTTGGGGATCAGGTCGCAGAGGTAGAAGTAGTACGGCATGATCGCGGCGCCGTCGAGGACCGCGAAGCACAGGTCGAGCAGCTTCTCCGGGGTGTCGTTCACGCCGCGCATCAGCACACCCTGGTTGCGGATGTCACGCAGCCCGGTGTCGAGCATCGCCTGGGCGGCCTCGGCGACCAGCGGCGTGACGGACTGCGCGGCGTTGACGTGGGTGTGGCTGGCGAGCTGCACCCCACGTTCGCGGGCCGTCCGGGCCAGGCGCTCCATGCCGGCCAGCACCTCGGGCGCGAGCCAGTGCTGCGGCAGGTCGGCCAGGGCCTTGCTGGCCAGCCGGATGTCGCGGATCGACTCGATCTCCAGCAGCCGGCTGACGAACGACTCGAGGTTGCGCCAGGGCACGTTGGCGACGTCGCCGCCCGAGACCACGACGTCGCGCACGCCCGGCGTACGGCGCAGATAGTCGATCATGGCGTCCAGCCGGTCGACCGGCTTGATCAGGAATTTCGTCTTGATCACCTGCGGTGTCGAGGTGCCGACGAGATCCATGCGGGTGCAGTGGCCACAGTACTGCGGGCAGGTGACAAGCAGCTCGGCCAGCGCCTTGGTCGGGTACCGGTGGGTCAGCCCCTCGGCCACCCACATGTCGCGCTCGTGCAGCGAGTCCCGGCCGGCCATCGGGTGGCTCGGGCGGTCCTGGATGCGGTCCGAGGCGACCGGCAGCATGTGCAGGCGTACGGCGTCGGCGTAGAGCACGTCCGCGGTCGGCGGGCCGTCCGGCGACATCGTGTTCAGCACCTGCGGCGGCAGCAGCAACGGCATGGTCGCGAAGTCGGACTGGTCGCGCGTCAGGTCGGCGTAGAACGAGTCGGGCAGCGTGTCGCCGAGCACCGCGCGCAGCTGCCGGACGTTCTTCACGCAGTTGGCCCGCTGCCACTGCGCGGACCGCCACTCCTGCTCGGTGACGGAACGGAAGGCGGGCAGCCGGCGCCAGTCGGGTTCGACGAGAGTCCGGCGTCGATACGCGTACGGCTGACCGGCGGACCCGGCTCCGTCGTGTCCGTGCACATCGGCGGGGGGTTGAGTCACGGTGATCGAGCCGTTAGCCGGCGCGAGAGCCACCGCGTGGTTGAGATCGGGCATGACAGATCCTTGGACGAGTAAAGAATGACGCCGTACGGAGAGGCTCCGGCGCAGGCCGGGCCTCTCCATGTGGCAAGGAAGTACCGGAAACGGGCGGCCGGGCCGCGTGCCGTGGCACCGTGCGGAGGGCTGCCGATTTCGGTGCCCGAAAGCTAGCACGCAAAGTGGTATTTGTTGCATATGTCCGTAAAAGCTGCACGAGCAACCGACCCCGATCGGTGGACCGCCACACTGGACCGATCAACGAGCGCCGCGGGAAGCGGTCACCGCGGCTTCCTCGGCTCCGGCACCACGCACGGCGCGCACGAGGGAACATCTGTGTCCGACAGCACAACAGCCGGAGACGGCACGACAGACAGAGACGGCCGGCCGCCCCGGGAGATCACGCGGATGTTCGCGGATCTCAACCGTGGGCAGCCGGCCGCCACCAGGCTCGGCGTCTCCTCGCGGAGTCGCCGAGCGGTATCAACGCCGGGGGATCGTCACAGCGGACGGATGTTCGCCGCCTGCAGGCCCTTGGCGCCCTGCTCGACGTCGAACTCAACCCGCTGGTTCTCTTCCAGGCTACGGAAACCCGAGGTCGCGATCGCCGAGAAGTGCGCGAACACGTCGGAGCCGCCGTCGTCCTGGGTGATGAAGCCGAATCCCTTGTCTCCGTTGAACCACTTGACGGTGCCGGTGACCATAACTTGCTCCTTGTCGACTCCTGAGGGGACGCACCTTGCGGACCCTCGCGTCGCCGCGTCGATAACCGTTTACCGACGAACCAAAAACGCCTGACGGGCTGAGAGACCCATCAGGCGTTGAGAAACGTCCAAGGAAATCAAAACTGCAACCCCGCCAAGGTATCACGGATTCCTTTTATCTCTTTTCTGACATGTCCGACCATCGGGACAGAACCTACGGGACGTACGCCGCCGGATCGGCTCCGTCGGGTCCCGCGTCACCGGCCGACTCGATCGTGCACGGGTCCGTACGCCGCTCGCCGACACCTCCCTGAAGGGCGGGTGCCTGGTCCAGATGACCTTCCTCGCCAGCTACCGGAGGGGCCCGGAACAGCATCGCGGGTACGGCTGGGCGGAACGACAGACATGGGTGATGATCCGATGTTTTGTCGACTTCATGACTTTTCGGATGCCCGGCGTGCCCGCGGTTCGCGACCTCGGTGATCACGAACGCGACCGAGAGCCGACTCGTTACGCCGGCCCGGCACAAGATCCCGAGGTCACCGGCCCTGCGGCTGTTGATTCGCGCGGGCGGCGAACATAGATTCCGAGGCATGCCCGGGCAGGTTTTCCAGCTGGACGCGGCGGTCGCCGACGTGTATGGCGATCTGCGGCTGACCCATGTGCTGCGCCGACTGCTCCGGCACAGCGGGCGGCTCACCGGGTCGGTCTCCGGCAGCGTCTCGATCGTCGACGCGAGCCGCGGGCAATACCTGAAGGCCGCCGAGGTCGGCGCGCTGTGCCGGCTCGGGCAACG
>DASRYP010000896.1:0-10244 GCA_035687165.1 Actinoplanes sp.
CGGCTGGAGGGCTACCTGACCCGCCAGCACGTCGACGGCGCCCTGCTGCTCTCCGTGCACGGCGACGACCCGCTGCCCTCGGTGCTCGAGGAGCGCGGAGTGGCGACGGTCCGGATGGGCCGTCCGATGTACGCCGAACGAGGGACGTACGTCGACGCCGACAACCGGGCCGGCGCCCGCGAGGCCGTCGCCTACCTGCGCTCCCGGGGCCGCCACCGCATCGCCGCCATCACCGGCCCGCTCGACATGGCCGCCGGCATCGCCCGCCTCGAGGGCTACCGCGATGTGGTCGGCGACGGCCCCGTGGCCTTCGGCGACTTCAGCGAGGAGAGCGGCGCCGCCGCCATGCGCCGTCTGCTGGAACTCCATCCCGACCTGGACGCGGTCTTCGCCGCTTCCGACATGATGGCCGCCGGCGCCCTGCAGGTCCTGCGCCAGCACGGCCGCCGCACCCCCCAGGACGTCGCCGTCATCGGCTTCGACGACTCGGTGATCGCCCGCCACACCGACCCGCCCCTGACCAGCGTCGACCAGCCCATAGCCGAGATGGGCCGCGAGATGGTCCGCCTCCTGCTGGGCAAGATCGACGGCAACGAGTCCAGCGAGACCGAGATCGTCCTCCCCACGAGCCTGGTCATCCGCGGCTCCGCCTGAAACCTTCAAAGCCCCTGAATACGCGTCCCCGAACACCGCGCGGGCCCTCCCACCCAGCCCCGCGCCGTCCCGACCTCAAACGCTCTTGCGGGGTTGACGCCTTTGGTCGGCAGCGGGACGCGCCGGTTGTGCGGGACCGTCAGATGCCGGCGGCCCGGTTCAGGTCGGCCAGGCGGGCGCGGAGGAGGCCGGCCCGGGCGGGGGTGACGCTACCCTCGCCGGCGCGGTCGTTGATCTTGCGGCGGAGGGCGTCGACCTGGCCGTCGATGTCGTCGCGGTTGGCGTCGGTCAACGGTTGCAGCAGGTTGAGCAGGTCGATGGCCACATCGGAGCGGATGTCGCCGCCCGCCGCGCCGGACTCTACCGCCGTGCGGAAGCGGCTCACCGCGTCGTCGAAGCCAAGCGTGGGGGTCGGCTCCGGAGCGGGGGAGAACGACGGCGTGGTTGGTGTGGAGCTCGCCGGGGCCTGGCTGGGTGCGGGGGCGAACGAGACGACCGCGGGCGGGGGCAACTCCGGGCCGGCCCCGGGAGTCGTTCTCGGCCAGTTGACGGCCACCACCGCGCCCGCAACGGCTGCCAGCAGCGTCACGACCGCTACGCCGAGCACCCAGCGGCGGGTGGGGGCCGGGGCGAAGGCGACGGTCGCGGGTGCGGCGCGGCCGGTGGCGTACGCCCGGGGTTCCTCGGCGGTGATTCGAGTGTCCCGGCCGGTGCGTCGAGCGGAGTCGCCGGCGGATAACGCGACCAGGCCGGGTGCGGCGATCAGGCCGGGTGAGATGACCGGGCCGGGTGAGATGACCGGGCCGGGGTTGAGCCAGAGGGCGGTCAGGTCGAAGCGGATCTCGTCGGCGGCCGGACGGTCTTCAGGGGACTCGGCAAGGCAGCGGGCGACCAGATCGCGGAAGGGCGAGGGCAGGTCGTCGGGCAGAACCCGCGGTCCGGAGGCCCGGGCGGCCGCCAGTTCCTCCCACGTGTCCACCGGATAGGGCGGATCACCGGTCACCATCTCGAAGAGCAGCACGCCCAGCCCATACACGTCGGTTGCGGGTTCGGCGGGTCTGCCGTCCAGGCGTTCGGGTGCGACGTAGGCCGGGGTGCCGAACGTCGATCCGGTGTCGTCGTCGTCCGGCTCGCCCGCGGACACGCTGATGCCGAAGTCGAGGATTTTGACGCCAGTGGGGGTGAGCATCACGTTGCCGGGCTTGATGTCGCGGTGCACCACGCCGTTCGCGTGGGCGGCGGCCAGGGCGTCGGCCACCGCGGCGCCGATCCGGGCCGCCTCGGGCAGGTTGATCGGTTCGCGGTCGAGGCGGGCCGCCACGCTTTCGCCGGCCAGCAGTTCCAGCACCACGAAGGGCGCCACGGTGCCGTCGGGGCGGACCGCCTCGCGGTAGTCGTGGACCGCCGCGATGCTTGGGTGGCTGAGTTTCGCCGCCATCCTGGCCTCGCGCCAGACCACCTGGGAACCCTTGGGCAGTTTCACCGCGACCGGGCGGCCGAGCAACTCGTCGTCGGCCCGCCAGATCTGGGCCATCCCGCCCGTCTCGAGGAGCGTGACCAGGCGGTATCTTGCCGCCAGCAGGATCCCCGCGCTCGGCCAGTCATCGGTCACCAGGGAACATTCGCCCGGATCGAGACGAGTGTCAACACCTGTTACGAGTCGGTCTCGCCCGCGTCCAAGGCGACGTAGTCGATGTCCCCGGCGAAGTAGTCGCAGCCCACCTTGACCTGGTTGCACTGGGTCTTGCCGCCGATCGCGACGGGCCACGTGTTGTCGATCGCGCCGGTCCAGCCTGGGCGTTTCGCCACCACGCTTCCGTCGACGGCCAGCGTGACGCCGTCGTGGGTTCGTTCGCAGCGTACGGTGTGCCATTGCCCGTCGTTGATCGGTTGGGGGGCCGTGACCAGCACCGAGGTCGCGGAGCCGCGGAACCAGCACTGCACCCGCCCGTTCGGGATCTGGAGCTTGTAGCTGCCGCCGCGGACGGTGGCCTGTCCCTTCTGGATGATGTTGCCGAAGTGGTCTTTCGTGCGCAGACGCAGGTCGATCGCGTAGTCCCGGGTGCCGGGGTCGAGCGTCGGGTGGTCGGGGACGATGACCAGGTGGCCGGGGCGGGTCGGCGGGGTGTCCGGTTCGAGGCGTTCGAAGCCGTACGCGGTGCGGTCGCCGAACTTGATGCCGACCGCGACGTCCCGTCCGATCTGCCCGTCGAAGCCGTGCCCGGTGACGTCGCGCATCGTGGTGGCCCCGGGACGCTCGTTCATGGTCCAGAGCGCCACTTCGTGATCGGGCGCCGCGCCGGCGGCACCACTGGTGGAGGCCAGGAGAGCCGCCGCTGCTACCGAGATGGTCCCGAATCGCCGCTTCCTCATGGTTCATCCCCGAGAGCCGTGACATTGCCAATTTGGATTTTTTATCCTATCCAGGACAGATCGGCTCCGTGCCCCGAAGAACGAGCGATTCGCCCGGCGGCCGGACATCGTTGGGAACTTGGGGCGCGGATGTCATGATGTGACCGGTCACGCATGGGGGAGGGGTCGGCCGTCGATGGGGCAGTTCGAGGCGAGAACCTGCGCGGAAACCGGCCACGTGCGGGTGACCCTGGCCGGCGAGTGCGATCTCGCCGGCCGCGACGAGCTGCGGACGCTCCTCGAGGCCGCCGTCCGCGCCGCCCCGCTGGTGATCGTCGCCGACGGATGAGCCAGAAAAGCTACGAGATGGCGTACGCCGTGCCGGGTGATCTGGCCCAGGTGCGCGAGTTCGTCCGCACCCGGGCCGCCGACCTGGGTCTGCCGGAACACCGTGCCGAGCTGCTCACCCTGGCCGTCAGCGAACTCGCCACCAACACCCTGCAGCACACCGCGGGCGGCGGCGTCGTGCGTCTCTGGGCCGCGGGCGGCCGCGTCCGGTGCGAGGTGATCGACGGCGGCCCGATCCGCACGCTCGGCCGCACGATGCCCGCCGCCGACGCCCCGCGTGGCCGCGGGCTGGCCATCGTGGAGCGGATCTGCGACGAGGTCGGCGTCGACACGATCGGGGACGGCACCCGCGTACGGCTGGCTCTCGAACTGGACAAGGCGAGCGACCGGGCCTAGCTGCTCGCGATGAGCGGAGTGCGGATGTGGTGGCTCGGGCTTCCGGCCGCGACAGCGCACCGCAAGCTCTCGCCTCCGGCCTGTTCAACTTGGTAGCATCCCGCGGATCACGCCAGCCCCGTGCGAGTGGGCGCGACCCGGGCTCGCAACAACGGAGGTCTAATCCAGTGTCCGACAACCGCATGAAGGATCGTGTCAAAGTGCTGCTCAATGGGACGTCAGTGGACAGCCAGACCTCCGAGCACGCTCTCGTCGCGCCGCGGGAGGGCCAGGCGCAGGCTGCGGCCGCTCAGCCGGGTCAGGTGGCTCAGCCGGGCCAGCCGGTCGCCCACCCCAACCAGGCGCTGCAGGTGCTGACCCTCGCCCAGCGCACGGCCGAGGAGCACGTCGCCCGGGCCCACCACCAGGCCGACAAGATTCGTACGGACGCGCTCGCGGCGGCCGAGCAGGTCGCCCGGGACGCGCAGGTGCACGCCCACAACGTGCGCCGTGAGGCCGACAAGATCATGGCCGACGCGCGCGCCGGTGCCGAGCAGATCGCCCGCGACTCGCACGCCCGCACCGAGGAGGCACGCCGCAACGCCGAGAAGATCGTCAACGACGCCCGGTCGCAGTCGGAGCAGGTCGCGGTGGACGCCCAGACCACCGCCGACCATCTCAACCTGCAGGCCCGTCAGCGCTACGACGACGTCGTGGGCAGCCTCGGCGCCAAGCGTGAGGCGCTGCAGCAGCAGATCGAGGCGCTCGAGCAGTTCGACCGGGAGTACCGCTCCCGCCTCACTGCTTTCATGCAGGGCCAACTCCGCGCCCTCTGGGTCGACCGGCCGCAGCTCGTCGACGAGATCGACACCGAGACGTCCGCCCCCCGGCACGGCGCCGACGAGGTCGAGGACGCCGTCTCGGCCCAGCGCCCGAGCGCCGAGGCCGAGGCCGAGGAGCAGGAAGAGCGCCCCGAACGCTGATCGGCACGTTCGGTTATGGACTGACGGACGTCAGAGTTTTACCGTCGGTGATGCGCGGTTCGTCCGGGCCGCGCTCCGACGGGAGGCGTCGCATGGGCGAGTTCGTGGGACGCCGCGCCGAGCTGCGCGAGTTGCTCGGGGCGGCCGACCGCCCCGGGCTCGTCGTGCACGGCGCCGGGGGGATCGGCAAGAGCCGCCTCGTGGCCGAGTTGCTCCGCCGCCTGGAGCAGGAGAAAGTCGCCGGGCTGACCGTCCGGGTGCCCGGCTCGGCCACCGCCGCCGAGGTGATCGCCGCTCTCGGTGAGCCCCGTCCGGTCCCGGAACCGATCATGCTGGTGGTCGACGATTTCGCGACGGTGCTGCGGGCGGGTGCGGCCGGCCGGGCCGAACCGATCGACGCCGGCCTGGCCGGGTTCCTCTGCGCCTGGGTCCGCGAGCCCGGGCCGCGCCGCCTGGTGGTCACCAGCCGCCACCCGTTCGCCCTGCCCGGCAACGCCCACCGCCGCCTTGTCGAGCTGCATCTCGGCCCGCTCACGCTCGGCGACGCGGGCCTGCTGATGGGCCCGGGGCCGGGCTTCGCCGCGCTCACCGGCGAACAGCGGACGCGTGCCTGGGGCTTCTGCGGCGGCCAGCCGCGGGCGCTGGAATACCTGGACACGCTGCTCGACGTGGGCGAGGCCGACTTCACCGAGCTGGCCGAGCGTCTCGAACACGTCCTGGCCGACAACGGCGTCCGCCACCCCGCTCGCTGGGCGACCTGCCTCGACGCGGCCAATCCGGAGGAGGCGGTGGCCGGCCGTACGCTGGCCGAGGCGATCACCACGATCGTCGACGACGTGCTGGTCCACGACCTGCTCGAGGTGCGCTACCTCGCCTACCGGGCGGGCGACACGGCCCACCGGCTCGGCGACGACGCGGAGGCCGCCCGCCACCACCGCCGGGCGCTCGCCGTCGACGCGACGCTGGGCCGGCGGGCCGGGCTGGCCGGCTGGGACCGCCTGGGGCTGATGGCAGGGCCGGGGGACGAGGGCGACGGTGGGGACCCGGCCGAGGTCGAGCGCCACCTGCGGCAGACCCTGGCCGTTGACGCCGAGCTCGGCAACCGCGCCGGGATGGCGTCCGGCCTGCACCGGCTCGGCCTGGTCTGCACGCTGACCGGCCGGCTCTCGGCGGCGGTGACCCTGCACTGCCGGGCGCTCGCCACCGAGCTGGCGCTGAGCTCGGCCGACGCGCCGCTCGAACTGGCCGAGCTCAGCCGGCTGCGGGCGGCGCTGGGCGACGCGGCGTTCCGGCAGGCGGCGGCCGAGGTGCTGCCGGAGGAGTCGATGAGCGGCCTGGCCCGGATGCTCGACAACTTCGTCACCGCCACCGGGAACCGTTACAACTGAAGCTGGTTCTGGATCGCGGTGAGCAACTGGATCTTGCTGAACGGCTTCTCGACGAGGGTGACGCCTGGCGCGAGAGTGCCCTGCGAGGCGAGCGCCGGCCGGGCGTAACCCGACATGAAGAGCACCTTGGTGTCGGGGCGTTGCTCGGTCAAGCGGTCCGCGAGGTCTCGGCCCAGCATGTGCGGCATGACCACGTCGGTGAGTAGCAGGTCGATGGGGCCCTCGTGGGCCTCGGCCAGCGCCAGCGCCGACAGTCCGTCCTCGGCGATCAGCACCTCGTGGCCGGCGCCGAGCAGGATCCGGTGCAACACCCCGCGCAGTGCCGGCTCGTCCTCGACGGCCAGGATCGTGCCGCGGCGGGCGCCGGTGAGCGTGACCTCGGCCGGTTGTTCCACGGTGGTCGGTGCGGCGTCGGTGGCCGGCAGCAGGATCGTGAACGTGGTGCCCATGCCCTGTTCGGAATAGATGTGCAGGTCACCACCGGCGGCCGTGACGATGCCGTAGACCGTGGCCAGGCCCAGCCCCGTGCCCTGCCCGGCCGGTTTGGTCGTGTAGAACGGTTCGAATGCCCGTTCGATCACCTCGGGCGGCATCCCGGTGCCGGTGTCGCTGACCCGCAGCCGTACGTAGCGTCGGGTGTGCAGGTGCGGGCGCCCCGAGGCGTAGTCGTCGTCCACGTCGACCAGCCCGGTCTCGATGCTCAGGTCGCCGCCGCGCGGCATCGCGTCCCGCGCGTTCACCGCCAGGTTGACCAGCACCTGGTCGATCTGGCCGGGGTCGGCGGTCACCGCCGGCAAGACCTCGGCCAGATGGACGGAGAGAGTGATGTGCTCGCCGATCGAGCGCCGCAGGATCTGTTCGATGTCGAGGACTACGTCGTTGAGGTTCAGCGGACGCGGGCGCACCACCTCGCGCCGCGCGAACGCGAGCAGCTGGTGGGTGAGGTCGGCCCCGCGCTGGGCGGCCTTGGTGATCTGGGCCGCGTCGCCGGCGATCTCGTCCAGCCCGGCATCAGCGGCGGACTCGGCGATGAACGTCGCGTAGTTGGCGATCACCGCGATCAGGTTGTTGAAGTCGTGCGCCACCCCGCCGGCGAGCTGCCCCAGACCCTCCAGCCGCTGAGTGCGCTGCAACTGGGCGTCCAACCGGGCCCGCTCGGCCTCGGCCCGCAGCTGCCGCAGACCTTCCTCGGCCCGTACGCGCTCGGTGATGTCCCGGATCACCGCGCAGCGCAACTGGCCCTCGTCGGTCGGCAGAATGCTTACCGACACCTCGACCGGGACCGTGCTGCCGTCCCGCCGCCGCGCCAGCGTGGGCGTGGCCTCGGGGTCGAGCTCACTGCCGGGTACGGGCACCGGCTCGGACAACGGCGCGGAGAGCAGGTCACCGATCGGGCGGCCGATCAGGCCGGTGCGGGTCTCGCCGAAGAGCTGCTCGGCCTGGGTGTTGGCCAGCGCGATGACGTCGTCGTCGCCGACCCCGACGAAGGCGTCCGGCGCCGCCTCGAGCAGGGCCTGCAGGCTCGACTCGAGTCGCTCGCGGTCCCCGACGGCGCGGGCGATCACGGTCAGGCCGAGCAGCCGCCCGTCGTCGAAGAGCGGGGACATGGTGAGGGTGACCAGGATCCACCGGCCGTCGCGGTGCCGGCGCTGGGTGCGGAAGCGTTCCAGCCTGGCGCCGGCCTCGATCAGAGTGAGCATCTCGCGCTGGTCGCCGCGCCGATCGGGCGGGACGAGGAGGTCGGCGCTGCGCCCGACGATCTCGCCGGCCGCCCAGCCGAGCAGCGTCTCGGCGGCCGGGTTCCAGGTCAGGATGATGAAGTGGGGGTCGACGGTGTAGATCGCGTCGTGGGCGGAGTGCACCAGGACGTCCAGCAGGGGCGTGGGGCCGGCCTGCCGGGTAGATCCGTACGTTCCGCCCATATCCCGACCACCTTAGCGATTTCGGTGGGTTGCCCGGGGCGCTTTGCCTACGCTCGCTGCATGAACATCCTGGGGGAGCAGGCAGTGGTGCTGCCCGAGGTCGACCCGCAGCGGCCCAGTGTGTCCCGCATCTACAACTTCCTGCTGGGTGGCCGGCACAACTTCGCCGTCGATCGGCAGGCCGCGACCGCCGCCCGCGCGGCCATGCCTGAACTGCCCGCGATCCTGCGACTCAACCGGCAGTTCCTGAGCGAGGCCGTACGGCTGTCGGTCGAGGCGGGCATCGACCAGTTCCTCGACCTGGGCTGTGGTATTCCGGCCCCCGGCAACACGTACGACGTGGCCCGCCGCCTGCTGCCCGAGAGCCGCGTGGTCGGCGTCGACATCGAGCCGGTCGCCTTCGTGCACGGGCGGCGGCGCCTCGACGGCGATCCGACGGCCGACGTGCTCTTCGCCGACCTGCTGGACGCCGGTGAGGTGCTCGCGTCCCCGCCTGTACGCCGCTTGATCGATCTTGATCGTCCGGTCGGCCTGATCCTCGTGTCGGTGGCCCACTTCATCACCGACACCGACCGGCTCGTCGCGGCCCTCGACGTCTATCGCGCGGCTGTGCCCCCGGGCAGCCTGCTCGCGCTCAGCCACGCCAGCCGCAAGCGAAATTCGCCCCGGGTCGAGCAGGTGCGGCGTGTCTACCACAACACCACCGCCCCGATGGTCGCCCGGGATCCCGACGAAACGGTCGCGCTCTTCGGCGGCTGGCCGCTGCTGGAACCGGGCGTACGAAGTTTCGGGGAATGGTGTTCCGTGCCCGGCCGGCAGTGCGAGAGCGGTACCGCCGAGACCGCGTTCCTCGTAGGGGTGGCGCGAAAACCTCATGATTGAATCGGCACATGTAGGACTTTATGGGAGCATGCTGGACGACAGAGCTGGCTGAAGACAGTGTCCCCCGACCCGCGGAGCGAACATGCCCGTAGTACTCATCGCCGAGGACGACGAAGACATCGCCCTGATCTTGACCCGCCTGCTCAATCGCGCCGGGTATTCGGTGCTGCACGCGCCCGACGGGCGGAAGGCGTTCGAGGTGGCGGTGGTGAACAAGCCCGACGTGGTGCTGACCGACCTCGGGATGCCCCGGATGGACGGCCTCGAACTGACCCGGGCGATCCGGGAGCACGCGGAGCTGCGGAACACCCCGATCGTCATGCTCAGCGGCCATCTGCACCCGGGCGACAGCGCGCCGATCGCCGCCGGGGTCTGCGTGGTGCTGCTCAAGCCCTGCCCCAACGACAAGCTGCGCGAGGTCGTCAACGACCTGGCCGACCTCGGCGCGCACGGGCACCGCGGCGCCGACAGCCCCTGCCCTGCGCGATGGCCCGTATCCGCCTGATTGTCCGCAAGCCGCGGCGATCTTCTCGAGCACTGGCGATGTCGGCCAGCCGGTCCGGTACCTCGTCCTCCCGAGTGCGCTCCAGGCGCTCCACCCTGCTTCCCCGCGACAGTCGCGGGGGCGTGTTCGCGGCTTCGACGGCCGAGTGGCCAGGCTCTTCACGCAGACTCCTACGGTGCCGCCACGATATGCCGATTCAGCTGGAGTGGCACAACGACCCGCGCGCACCGGCGCCGCCTTCGACCTAGCCGGCCCAGCGGTTCGAAGTCGCCGAGCGGGCATGGGCTTAGGGTTTGGCGATGGACACCGCGGACGACGGCACGCGCACGGCGCGGTCCCTCACCGACTGGCTGGAGACGCTGCACTTCGCCGACCTGACCCACGACCAGGCGACGACCCGGATCGTCGAGGCGATCGCGGACTGGGGCGACGACCGGGGCTGGCGGGTCTACCGGCGCGCGCCCAGTGTGTTCCCGCTGCCACCGCCGCTGCGTGGTCACTCGGTGCTCGATGTCGCCTGCGCCCGCCCCGACGGGCTGCCCATCGCGGTCGAGGTGGACCGGCTCGACCGGCCGCGTACGGTCGACAAGCTGCTCGCCGAGGCCGCCGCCGGGCGGGTCGCGATCTGGGTGCGCTGGGGAGCCGGGCCGTTCACGCCACCACCACTGCCTGTGCACATGGTGACCCGCGCGGCGGTCCGGCGGTCCGGCGTCTGGCACACCGTCGCCGACCGGCCCCCGCCCGCGCACTCCGACGCACCGATCGAGAACTCGGCCCCCGACGAACTGCCGTGGGGCGGCACCGAATGAGGAGAGGTTCACCATGAGCGAGAGCG
>DASRYP010000897.1:0-5865 GCA_035687165.1 Actinoplanes sp.
GGCCACCACGTGCAGGGTCGCCGAGACCGCTCCGCCGTCCGGGCAGCTCAGATCGATCCGGTAGTCGCCCGGGCGGGTGCTGGAGGCCACCCGGGCGGTGGCGGTCAGGAAGCCGAACCGGGGCGCGACGGTCACCGAGCCGAACAGGCCGGACGAGACCGTGGCCGCCTTGAGATTGTCGTCACAGGAGGCGCGGAGGCCGACCTCGTCGCCCGCCGGGACCGTGCTCGGGCTCAATTCCAGGAAGACGGCCGCTCGGGCAGCCGCCGCGGGGTCGCCGACGAAAATCGGAGTAAATGGGGCAGATAGGCTCAGAAAGAGCGTTGTCAGGGCGGCGGGGACGGAAATGCGCATCAATTCCCCCTCCTGCCGTTCGAGGGCGCGGAAGCACGAACGGCTCGTGTGGGTGATTTTCGCATTCCGCGGCCGATTCCGCGTAGATCCCGACCGTGTGAGACCTGGGTTCGATACCCGACGGTCCGGCATGACCCCCGCTCCGCTACCGTGACAGTTGTTCGTGTCAACAGGGAATACGGGCGCCTGGGGGCGTTGAGGTTGTCGATTTTAAGTACCGTTCTGATCTTTCTGATCATTCCGGCGGCCGTGATCTCGCTGGTGGCCGCGCTCGTCCTGGCGGGCAGCCGCAAGTCGAGTCCCGATCGCCGGTACCGGCCCGGCCGGCCCTATGACTTCCAGCCGATCTGGTTCCTGGCCTCGCCGGAGCAGATCACCGGAAACGGTGACGGGCACGCCGACGGGCACGCCGACGGCGGCCCCGCCCGGCCGGCCCTGACCGGTTCCGTGCTGGAGGACAGCAGCGGCGCCCGGGTGCGCCCCGGTCACACAGGAGGCGCAAGTGACAGCTGGTGACCTGGCGGGTCAGGGTGGGCAGGAGCAGCCCTTGACCGAGCTCGACCACCCCGGTGGCGACACCATCGTCGCCCCGAGCCACCACGCCCACGACGGGCCGTTCACCACCCGTCAGCTGCTGCGTCTCGACCACGCGCTGCGCGTCGCCGACCAGGAGACCGGGCTGACCTTCAGCGTCTATCTCGGCGACTTCGGCACGCCGGCGCGGGAATTCGCCGAGGGGCTGCACAAGCGGGTCGCCGACGCCGACCATGCCGTGCTCGTCGCGGTCTCACCCAACCAGCGCAAGCTCGAGATCGTCACCGGCAACGAGGCGCGTAAGCGCATCTCCGACCGGGACGCGAAACTGGCCGGCCTCTCGATGGCGGCCGCCTTCGCCGGCGGCGACCTGGCCGGTGGCGTGGTCGCCGGTATCGACCAGTTGGCGTCGCACGCCGGTCGCGCCTAGTCAGATCTACGACACGGCCCTCGCTCCGCCCATGCGGGACGAGGGCTTTGTCGTCCGTGTGCATTCGTCTCCCGCACGAAACCCGGCGGCAACAACCGTGTGTGAGTACGCTCGAACGACGTGTAATGGGCGCTGGAGGTGGTCCGGTTGGTGATGACGAGTCCGGCGACGAGTTCCCCGCACAGGTGGACGGCGCCGGAAGGGCGCTGGAGCGAGCCCGACCTTCACCTGTTCCCGCAGGACGGTCACCGCTACGAGATCGTCGACGGCAGCCTGCACGTCGCGCCGCCCGAGCCCGAGTCGCACGAAGCGTTGGTCCGCGCGGTGGTGACCACGCTGCGCGCGGCCGCGCCGCCCGGCTGGTGGGTCTGCGACCGGCAGGGTGTCGAGATCGGCGACAGCAACCTGGTGCCCGACGTCACCGTGCTTCGTCCGCGCTCGTCGGGCGCGATCTGGTGCGACCCGGCCGACGTGGCCCTGGTGGTCGAGATCGAGACGGCGGCCACCCGGCGCTTCGACCGGCTCCTCAAGCCGTCGCTCTATGCCGAGGCAGGCATCCCGTCCTACTGGCGGGTGGAACCGGGCCGGATCAGTCCCGTCCTGCACTCGTACGAGTTGGGCGCCGCCCGCTACCGGGCCGGGCACAGCATCGAGGGCGCCGAGCCGATCAAGCTCGACGCCCCCTATCCCGTACGAATAGCTCCGGCGACCTGGAGCTAAGAGACCGAGATGTCCTTGGCGCGGGCCTTCAGGGCGCGCGTGATGCCGTCGCGGCCCTCGGCGACCAGGCGCCGCAGCGAGGCGGGTTGCCCCTCCCGAGCGAGCCAGGCGTCGGTGAGCTCCACCGTCCGCTCGTCGATCTGGTAGATCGGGTAGCCCATCATCACGAACTCCTGCGCGGGCTCGCTGTCCGAGCGCGCCCACACGTCGGCCACCACCTCGAAGTACTTCTCGGCGTAGGGCGCGGTCAGCTCGACCTGCTTGGTGCTCTGGAAGCCGCTCAGCAGCGAGCGGTTGAGCCAGTTGGGCAGGTCGCCCTCGCCGGTCAGCTCGCCCCACACGCGCGCCTTGTTCTCAGCCGTCGGCAGTAGCGCCCGGGCGACGGCTGCCTCCCGCTCGCCGCTGGCCGTACGGTCCGAGTTCAGCTCGTTCTCGATCTCGTCGTCGGTCGCCGCGCCCAGCGACGCGAGCGCTTGCAGCAGCGACCAGCGCAGTTCGGTGTCGACGACCAGGCCCTCCGGCACGCCTCCGCCGTTGAGCCAGCCACGCAGGATCGCCTGCTCCTCCGGGGTCCGCGCCGCGGTGATGAACGAGCGGGCCCAGCTGAGCTGCCAGCCACTGCCCGCCTCGGCCTCGCCGAGCGCTCCCCGGGCCAGCTCGGCCAGCCGAGCCCAGCCGGTGGCCTGCCAGGCCGGATCGGCGTACTGCGCGACGGCGGTCGCCGCCTGCCGGGCCGTCCAGGTGGTGAGGTTGATGTCGGTCTCGGCGGGCAGTCCCGAGCAGACCAGCTTGACGTAGTCGCGGGCGGCCATCTCGCCGTCGCGCAGCATGTCCCACGCCGCGTTCCAGACGAGCGCGCGGGCCAGCGACGAGTCGAGCCCGGCGATGTACTCCACGACGGTGGCGAGCGAGCGCTCGTCCAGCCGCAGCTTCGTGTACGACAGGTCGTCGTCGTTGAGCAGCAGCACGTCGGCCGCCGGCACGCCGACCAGCGCGGGAATCTCGGTGCGCTCGCCGGTCACGTCGATCTCGAGCAGCTCACGCCGGACGAGCTGGACGCCGTCGAGGTCGTAGAGGCCGACCCCGATGCGATGCGTACGCAGCGTCGGGTAGTCCGCCGGCGCCTCCTGGTGCACGACCACACTGCCGTACGTGCCGTCGGCGTTGATCTCGACGAGCGGGCGCAGGGTGTTGACCTGGGCGGTCTCGAGCCACTGGGCGGCGAACTTGCGCAGTTCGCGGCCGGAGGCCGTCTCGAGCTCGGTGAGCAGGTCGTCGAAGGTGGCGTTGCCCCAGGCGTACTTGCCGAAGTACGCGCGGAGGCCGGTGCGGAACGAGTCGAGTCCCACGTACGCCACGAGCTGCTTGATGACGCTGGCGCCCTTGGCGTACGTGATGCCGTCGAAGTTGACCTCGACGGCCTCGAGGTCGGGCATCTCGGTGTAGACCGGGTGCGTCGACGACAGCTGGTCCTGGCGGTAGCCCCAGCTCTTGCGCACCGACAGGAAGGTCGTCCAGGCGTCGGTGAAGCGGGTGGCCTCCGAGCTGCACCAGTGGCTCGCCCACTCGGCGAACGACTCGTTCAGCCACAGGTCGTTCCACCAGCGCATGGTGACGAGATCGCCGAACCACATGTGGGCCATCTCGTGCAGGATCGTGTTCGCGCGCTGCTCGTACTCGAAGTCGGTGACCTGCGAGCGGTAGATGTAGTGCGACTCCGCGTGCGTCACGCAGCCGAAGTTCTCCATCGCGCCGGCGTTGAAGTCGGGCACCCAGAGCTGGTCGTACTTCGGCAGCGGGTAGCGGACGCCGAACTGCTCGTGGAAGAAGTCGAAGCCCTGCTTGGTGACGTTGAACAGGTCGTCCGGGTCGAGGTAGCGCGCCATCGAGGCGCGGCAGAAGAGGCCCAGCTCGATGCCGTCGTGCTCGTCGCGCACCTCGTGGTAGGGCCCCGCGCAGAGCGCCGTGATGTAGGTGCTCATCCGCGGCGACTGCTGGAAGTGCACCGACTTGGCGCCCGCGCCGGCCGGCTCGTCGCGCTCGACCGGCATGTTCGAGATGACCTTCCAATGCGCCGGCACGGTCGCGTGCCACGTGTAGACGCTCTTGAGGTCGGGCTGGTCGAAGCACGCGTACACCCGCTGGGCGTCGGCGGTCTCGAACTGGCTGTAAAGGTAGATCTCCTTGTCGACCGGGTCGGGGCTGCGCTGCAGACCCTGCCCGCTCGCCGAGTACGCGAAGTCGGCGTCGACCACCAGCTCGTTCTCGGCGGCCAGCCCGGTCAGGGTCAGGCCCCTCTCGGCCGAGAAGCCGGTCAGGTCGAGCGGGCTTCCGTTCAGCGTCGCCGACCGCACCGAGGCGGCCGCGGTCTCGATGAAGGTTTCCGCACCGGGCTCACGGCAGGTGAACGTCACGACCGTGGTGGAGCGGAAGGTGCCGTCGCCAGGGTTGCCGTAGCCGTCGGTCAGATCCAAGGTGATGTCGTATCCGGTGACCTCCAGCAGGCGAGCCCGCTCGGCCGCCTCCACCTGGGTCAAATTTCGAACTCCGGCCACAGCCACTCTCCTCTGAGCGCACAAGCTTTCCGCCACAAGCCTAGGCGTCGGCCGGGTGGTCCACCTCACCCGGACTGCCGAGGCCCGGGAAGCAGACACAAGTTACTTGTTTGAGGAAGTATCTGATTCATGACTGAACGCACCACGGTCGACATGTGGTTCGACCCCGCCTGTCCGTGGGCCTGGATGACGTCTCGTTGGCTGTTGGAGGTCGAGAAGGTCCGCCCTGTCGACATCCGCTTCAACGTGATGAGCCTGGCCGTCCTGAATCAGGGCCGGGACCTGCCCGAGGAGTACGCGAGTTTCCTGGACAAGGCCTGGGGGCCCGTACGGGTCTGCATTGCGGCCGAGGAGGCCGCGGGCCCACCGGTGCTCCGGGACCTCTACACGGCCCTCGGCACCCGCATCCATCTGCAGAAGTACGAGTACGGCGAGAAGCTCTACACCGAGGCGCTGACCGAAGTCGGCCTCGATCCGGCCCTGGCCGACGCGGCCGACAGCACCGCCTGGGACGACGCCCTGCGCGGCAGCCACGACGCCGGGATGAAGCCCGTCGGCATGGACGTCGGTACCCCGGTCATCCATGTCCCCGGCCCCGGCGGCGGGGACGACAAGGTCGCCTTCTTCGGGCCGGTCGTCACGCCGGCTCCTAAGGGCGAGGCTGCCGGCCGGCTCTGGGACGGCGTCCTTCTGGTCGCCGGAACCCCGGGCTTCTTCGAGATCAAGCGCACACGTGACATCGGTCCCATATTTGACTGAGGAGTGAGATCACCGGAAGGCGCTACCCCGGCCTCCCGCACGTCGTTGGATGAGGTGATGCACACCTCATCCAACGCGGAGGCAGACATGACGGACTCCGAAGCCGTCGCCCAGTCGAGCATCGCCGTGCACCGCGGCGCCTGGGAGGACCTGTCGCCCGACCTGGCCCTCCTGGTCGCCCCGCCGGTCACGGTTTCGGCCATCCCCTTCGAACGCCCGGTCGGGACCTGGCGCCGCGAGCAGCTGGCCCGATCACGGGGCAACATGCCCGTCGGCAAGCACGGCGGGACGGCCCGGTAGCTTTTCTTGCATGACGGTCGTGCACCCGATCAGCCGGGCCTGGGTCACCACTGGTGGCACCGGCGCCCAGAACTACGACGAATTCGCCGACGACGCCGAGATCACCGCCATCATCGCCGCCAATCCGCACAGTTCTCTCGCGGTCGAGATGCCTCATCTGGCACCGGAATCGCTGGGCAAGTCCTTCCGCGACTCCCTTCCGGACGCGGTGGC
>DASRYP010000898.1:0-8060 GCA_035687165.1 Actinoplanes sp.
GTACTGCTCGAGCAGCTCCTCGACGTGATCGGGGAAGCGGGAGTCGAGCAGGGTGCGGACCGAGAGGTTGACCGCGATGGAGAGCGGACGGTCGGCCTCGGCCCACTCGCGGCAGCGGCGCAGGCCCTCGGTCAGCACCACCTCGGTGAGTCGGGAGAGTTGGCCGGTGTGCTCGGCGACGGCCACGAAGTCTTCGGGCGCGACCTCACCCTGGGCTGGGTGCTGCCAGCGGGCCAGGCACTCGACGCCGACCAGGTGGCGGTCGGTCAGCGTGACCTTGGGCTGGAAGTAGACGTCGAGGGCGCCGTTGTCGAGGGCGGTGCGCAGGTCGGCGGCGATGCCCAGCCGGCGGACGGCGCGGGACTCCAGGGCGGGGTGGAAGAGCTGCACACCGTACGGCAGGACCTTGGCCGCGTTGGCCGCGAGCTCGGCGCGCTGCATCAGCATCTCGGGGTCACCGCCGTGATCGGGGTAGACCGCCACGCCCACCGCGGTGTCGAGGTCGAGGGTGAGGGTGCCGACCGTCATCGGGCCGCGGAGCTGCTCGCGCATGTCGGTGGCGAGCTGGACGGTGCCGTCGGTGCTCTCGGCCCGCAGCGTGACCACGAACTCGTCGCCGCCGATGCGGCCCACCAGGGCGCCCGGCCCGGCGATGGCTCGCAGCCGGTCGGCCACCTCGGCCAGCAGCTTGTCGCCGGCGGCGTGGCCCATCGACTCGTTGACGTCGCGCTGCCCGTCGACGTCGAAGAGCAGCACGGCGACGACCTCGTCCTCGGCGCGCACCTTGACCGACTCGGCGAGCGCGTCGACGACCCGGCGCCGGTTGGGCAGTGCGGTGAGGCGGTCGTGGTAGGCGTCGTAGCGCAGCCGGTCGACGAGCCGCGAGTTTTCCACCGCCGCGGCGGCATGGGTCGCGATCGTCTCGAGCACCTGGACATCGGCCGCGCGGAAGGACCGGGTGTCGCCGAGCCGGTTGACCACCTCGAGCGTGCCGATCGTGGTCTGCCCGGACCGCAGCGGCACGATCACGATGTCTTTGATCTTCGAGGCGCGCAGCGGCTTCCGCAGTTCCTGAGTGTCGGGGAAGCTCGGCCCGGCGGCCAGGGTGCCGCCGTCGGCGACCGCGCGCTCGCGGATGGCGGCCGGGGTCGGCGAGAGGTCGAGCAGGCCGGCATTCTCGACCCGGGCGGTGAGCAGCATCTCGGGGTGCCGGTCCTGCGGCGCGAGCCAGAGCGTGGCGTACTCCGAGCGCATCAGGCCCTGCACCCGGCCCAGCAGGATGTCGGGCAGGCCGGTGTCGGCGCCGACCTCGCGCACCGCCTTGGTGAGCTCGTAGACCTCGGCGAGCGTGCGGTGCTGGCGGAAGAACTCGGCGAAGGAGCGCAGCACCAGGATGAGCGCGGCGACGAGGACCGCCAGCAGCACGGCCGACCAGTGGGTAGCCTCGAGCGCGACCAGGAAGACCAGGCCGATCACGATGTTGACGCTCGCGATGACCATCACCGGCAGGCTGCCGCGCAGGATGTCCTGACCGGCGCGGGGGCCCTGCACGACGCTCATGACGCCGGCCATGCTGATCACGTCGCACATCGTGTAGACCAGGAGGCTGGCGGCGATGATCAGCCAGGACCGGTAGTCACGGCCGTCGTAGTGCCCCAAGGACGCGACGACCAGGGAGGCGAGCGTGATGCCGGTGGCGTTCTTCGCGACGTTGAACCAGAGCTTGGACGGCGTGATCACGGCTGACCGGATCAGTTGGCTGACCAGCGTGGCGATCACGACGACGCAGATGACGATCGGCGCGGGCAGGTAATACAGCACCAGGACGAAGGGGATCTCGACCAGGACGAGGCTGTAGGTGCTGCGCCGGATCACGACGTTGAAGACGCCGACGTAGAGCAGGCAGACACCGACCAGCGCCAGAAGGCCGGCGGGCCACAGCTCGAACCAGTCGGGGTCAGCCGCCCAGAAGGCGCCGAAGCAGATGACCGTGAAGGCAGCTAGGGGGCCGGTGATGAGCCAGGCGTACTGCGAGGAGCGCGGCCGCACCTGTGGACGCTCGGCCATCGCGCTCCTCGTCGGTTGATTTCGCCGGTGACCTTTAAGTCAACGAGCGGAAACCCCTAATCCCAGTCGATGCCGAGGCTCGACGCCTGCGAGGGACCGGAAGAAGAGGTGTTGCCGGCACCCGTCGTGGACTCAGCGCCACCAGCGGAAACGGCAGTGACACCGCCGAAGACCACGGCGAGCACGAAAACCAAGCCGACGGCGTGGCCCAGCTTCCTTGCGAACATGTTTGCTCCTGCGGTTACGCACTTCCGGGTGGGGTTCCATGATGGTGCCACACGGGGTGTGCGACTGGCAGTGTCCGTCGGCGGGTCGAAACCGCGCATTCCGAAATCCTGACCGAACGGTTGAGTTCTGCACCCATGCGCGACGCGCAGAATTGACGACTTTACGTCCGAAATAATGGTAGAAGTGAGGGCAATTCGCATGACTGTCGTCAGGAGTTCTTGACGTCAAGCGGGCCTGACGCCATGCTGTGCGGCCGTGAACGCCTCACCGGACGATCTCGAACGGCTGCACACCCTGTCCACGGCGACAACTCGCTTCGACGAACTGCGGATGCGGGACGCACTGGCGGCAGTCGCCGCCGAACGGGGCGGAAACACGGTCCCCCTCACGCGGACCGAGATTCTGGAAATGCTCGCGCTCAGTGAGGTCGTCATTCGCAAAGCCGGTTACGCACGTCAGGCGATGGTGCGGGTCGCGCGCGACGCGGGCGCCTCATGGGCCCAGATCGGCACCGCGCTGGGCAGCACCAAGCAGGCGGCCTGGGAGGCCCACAACCGCTGGGCCGACGAGCAGGCCCGCGCCTAGCTCCCGGTGGCCGCCGAAAGATCGATGGCGCTGTGCTGCGACCACGAACCGGGGTAGAGACGGCCGAGGGCAGAACCAGCGCGCTCCGGGCCCAGCAGGTTGTGGCCTGCGGTGACGCCCGAGCCGCAGTAGGCGACGACGTCGGACCCGCCGCGGAAACGCTCGGGCTGACGCGCGTCGACGACCGGCTCGATCACTCTCGCTGCACCTATTTATCTTTTGACAGGTCTCTGACGGCCGTGCGGACGGAAGCGGACGAGCGCCACGCCGGCCAGGACGATCGCCACGACCGTGATGGCGGTGGTGACGGCGGCGCTGTCGAGGCTGGTGGCGATCACCACCAGCCCCAGCGAGATGCCGAAGAACAGGTGGTAGAAGCCGACGGCCCGCACCGAGCGGAAAGCCCGGGCGGTCGACGTCGGCGCCCGGCCGGTCACCAGGACGCTCAGGCCGAACACGGCCAGCGCCGCCCCGGCCACCCCACCGGCCAGCATGGTCCACGAACTGGTGCTCATGACCCCAGTCTGGGACCCCCGGCGGCCGGACTCAGCGGTAATTGGTGAACTGGAGGGCGACGCCGAAGTCCTCCTGCTTGAGCAGAGCGATCACGGCCTGCAGGTCGTCCCGCTTCTTGCCGGTCACTCGCAGCTGGTCGCCCTGGATCTGCGCCTGCACACCCTTGGGGCCCTCGTCGCGGATCTTCTTGCTGATCGCCTTGGCCTTGTCGGTCTCGATGCCCTCGACAACCTTGCAATCGATCTTGTAGGTCTTACCCGACTGCCGGGGCTCCCCCGCGTCGAGCGCCTTCAGCGAGATGTTCCGCTTGACGAGCTTCTCCTTGAAGACGTCCAGCGCGGCGGCGGCCCGCTCCTCGGTCTCGGAGGTGATGGTGATCCCGTTCTCGCCCGACTTGGCGAGGGTGGTGGCGGTCCCCCGGAAGTCGAACCGGGTGCCGAGCTCCTTCTCCGCCTGGTGGAACGCGTTGTCCACCTCTTGCTGGTCGACCTTGCTCACGATGTCGAAGGACGGGCTGGCTGCCATGATCAAGACTCCTGCGATGCTGGCTTCGTCGATGAAGGCGGAGCCCGCTGACCGGCCTCCGACATGCCGACCGTACCCGGTTGCGCGTCAGAGGTGCGGTGCGGCTAAGCTGTTGTCCGCGCCGCGGGGGACCGCGGTCGCATGCCCAGGCGGGTTGCCCGAGCGGCCAATGGGAGCGGACTGTAAATCCGTCGCGAAAGCTTCGAAGGTTCGAATCCTTCACCCGCCACCGGCACACAGAACGGCCCTGAGAGCTGCGGAAATGCGCTCCGGGGCCGTTCTCGTTGTGTTCTAGCGAGTCCGGCACGATCCGGCCATCTACGACCCTCCGCGGGAACATGACGGGAACGCGAGGCGTCGTAACCGCCTGGCTGCCCGGTGTCGCCTCCTCCCCCGCCAGCCGGGTCGGTGCGGGCCCCCACAGGCTGAACCGTGCCGCATTGATGTCCGTCACGGGACCCACCTTGTTTAACCAAGTTGATAGCCTCCGATCTCAGGCAGTTACCTGAGAGGGCTGTCGTGGACGGTCCGAGACTGGAGATGCACCGAAGCGCCGGCAAGCTGGCGATCTTCCTTGCCGGGATCTATCTACTGCTTCTTTTCGCCGCCGCGGTCTCCACCGCCTCGGGAAACCCCATCCCGCTCATCGGCTGGCCGATCCTGCTGCTGCCGGGACCGGTGTTCGTCGTCTCATTCATCGATGCCGTCAAGCTGCACAGGTCGAGCGAAGTCGCCTTGACCACGCGGCTCTGGCGGCGAAGCTTGCTCCTCGCCATCGCCGGAACGGGCCTGATGGTGCTCGCCGCTGTCATCACGAACAGGATCACACCGGTATGACCTTCACAGTCGATCCCGTCCAGATCCAGGAGTACGCGCGCAAGCTCGGCGACGTCGAGCGGGTCGCGGAGGAAGCCGACCGATACGTCTCGGCCCACGGCAACATGACGATCCTCAGTCAAGGTCTGATCAGCCTCGTCGCCCCCGGTCATCGGCAACTGATGGGCGAACTGCATGACCTCTTCACCTGTCTAGGTGAGATCGGGGTCGGCTCCCAGGTCGCGCTCCGGGCTACCGCCGACAACTACGCGAAGACGGACGAACGCTCGGCGGCCTCGGTCGACGCGTCCTATCCACCGGTGCGCCGCGACGCGTCGGTCCGTGACTGATCGCTGCCAAGGGGGCTGACTCATGAGTGATCCGGGCGCGTACCTCGTCTCGCCCGCCCTGCCGGATGAGACCTGGACCAACGGGTTCGTGAACCCGATCGACTTCTTGAACTACGCCAGTCCCTCGGCCTGGATCAACAAGGGCATCGAGGCGGCGACCGGCTTCGACGTTCTCGGCTCCTTCATGGAGGCAGTCAGCGTGGACTGGGAAGCTATCTGGAAATTCGGCGACGCGATGGGCCCCCTGGCGGACTGCATGGCCGAGCTCGGTATCGACGTTCAGCAGGGCGTGCTTCAGCTCGATGGGAGCTGGGACGGCAACGCCTCCTCGCCAACCGCGGCGGAGACCTGTCGAACATCACGCTGCCCACAGCCGCCTACACCGCTCCGGGAGCCTGAGTTGAGCGACGACCCGGTAGACCAGGAACTAGAACGGATGGCCGGAAGCCGCAAGGCCGCAGAGGAACTGAAACGAAACCTGGTCACGCTTCGCGGCGGCGGCGCCGGCCCTGAACTGGCCGAGATGGCGCGCGATGTGCTCGACGGCCGGATCAGTTTCCGGGAAGTCGCCCGCAGCTCCGCGTACGCCGAACCGCTGATCAGGGCCCAAGAAGACCTTCTGCGGTGGCGCTCAGAGGTCGGCGAGGAAGAACAAGCCAAGCTCGTGGCCGAGACGCAGAAGCGCCTCTACGGCGACCAGGGCTGAACCGGGATTACCCGCTCGGACAACGCTGCCTCTCGGGTCATGCGTCGATCAGACACGGTGACCACGTGATCCGAGGGCAAGCCGCGAAACGGTGCGGCAGCGATCGCCGGATGCAACAACGGCGGACGACCGGGGCAGCGATCGTCACGGCATGGAACACAGCAGAGAATCAGCCGGCGTGCCGGCCGATGCCGGGCGCAGCCCGCCAGCAGGCCGAGCGCGACCGGCCCGCGCCGCGCCTGCGCGGCGCCTTGATTCAGAAAAGACAAATTCGGCAGTAGAAGCGCTGATTACCAGGTCAATCCCATCCGGGGCGTTGACTACTGACATCTTGTCATTAGTAACGCCCTTTGCTTCTGCTCTATAGATTGAGTCCAATAGTTGCCCGGACCGGAAGTTCTGCTCGATGTGCGCCACTCGCGACACGGATACCGCTGCCACTGCTCGGCTGGTCATGAGGAGACACGATGCAGCCCGCCAGTCTTGGGATGACGCTCCGGCGCACCGCGGCAAAGCTTGTCTTGGTGCTCGCCGGCTGCTGGGTCCTCTTCCTCGTGGCGGGGGTCATCACCGCCGCGGGAGGAAGCTCGGACATTCCCTGGATCAACTGGGTCTCGATCCTCTTTCCGGGTTTCGCGCTGGTCCCTGCGGGCTACTACGGCATCAAGCTGCTCCGATCGTCCGACCCGGACGTGATCAGGGCTCTATGGCCTAAGTGCGCTGTCTACGGGGTCATCGGTGTGGTCCTCGGCGTCGTGACGGTCGTGGCGTTGAACATGATTCAGAATGCGAACGGGTGATCACGATGACGCTGAACGTCGAACCCGAGGGGCTGCGCGTCTACGCCGGCCAGCTCGAAGCCGCCCGCGAAGCAGCCGAAACGGCGAGAAGCTACGTGCGCACCACAGGCGACTTCAGCCTGCACGAAAGGGGCGCCATCGGCGTCCTGTTCAGCGGCCATCACAACTACCTCGACGCGCTCAGCTCCATGCGGAAGACCTAGCCACTCGCTTTGACGAAAGTGCCGCGCCTACGGCGTACGGCCGGGAAGTGATGGTTGCCGCCCGGCAAGCTGGTCTGGCCGTCGCGGTCGTCAGCAACAACTCGGCCGGAGCAGTGACTGCGTACCTCACAGCCCACCGCCTCGCGGGCTACGTCTCGCCCGTAGTCGGCAGGGCATATGCCGAGCCAGACCGGATGAAGCCCAACCCGGAACCGATCCTGCAGGCGGCGCGGGCCCTCGGCGTCCGACCGGTCGACGCCGTTCTCGTCGGCGATTCGCTGTCGGACATCGTGGGTACACATGCTGCCGGAGTCCGCAGCATCAGCTACGCGAACCGGCCGGCCAAGGTAGACGCGTTCCGGCAGGCAGACGTCGTTATCGAGAGCATGGGGACGCTCGCCAAGGCCTTGGTGGACATCGCCGATGGCCGGAGCTAGGAACTGCCCGACTCGCGGACGTACACGCCTACGCCTGCGAGCGTTTCGGTGAGCCCCTTGACCCTGAGGATCTGCATCGCGCGATCGATGACCGGCGCCGTTACGTCGTAGTACGCGGTCAGCTCACGGCGGCTCGGCAGGCGTGAGCCGGGCGGGAACTCCCCGACCTCGATCCGCTTCTCCAGATCATCAGCGATCTCTTCGTATCGATAGCGCGGCGGCACGATGTTCTCCTAGGTTGGCTTCCCGAGTAGATCACCTATGGCTAGCCATTGACTAGCCAACGCTAGCTATGGCAGGTTGGCAGTGGGGTTACCTCGGTTGGCACTTGGGTAACCCGACAGCGCGCCGGACAGAGGGGTTCGCCCGTGGTCAAGGAAAAGGCCCGGAGCAGGCATAATGCTCCGGGCCTTCTCCTTTGCGCACTCTACTCGTCGGTTCGGTTGAAGTTGAGCTTCTGCCTACGCGCAAGCATCGAGCCGGACGTACACGCCACACCATTCCGGCGCGTCAACGGCTACCACCTGCCAGCCGTCATCCTCTCGGGTCTGGAATCGCCATACCTGCTCTGTGCTGCTGTAGCCGAGCCCTCGTCCGCCGGTTCCCCACCAGGTCGCGGCGACCCTCGTGGTCACCTCAGCACGGCCGCCAACTACAGGTCCCACAGACAGGGTGCCGAAGTCGAGCTTGGACGGCGCCGGCGTGGTGCTCTTCATCGCCTGCTGGTACGCACGCCATTCCGCCACTAGTTCGCCTTGGTGGTCATTGTCGAGAAGAGGTAACAGACCCTCCTCGGTGCCGTAGCCGCGACTGCGTCGAACACATTG
>DASRYP010000899.1:0-4069 GCA_035687165.1 Actinoplanes sp.
ATCGCCGTGATCGACCACGTCGACATCGACCGGGTGGCCGCCGACGCGCTGGTCGGTGTCGGGGTGGCCGCCGTGCTCAACGCGAAGCCGTCGATCTCGGGGCGCTATCCCAACCTCGGCCCCGAGGTGCTGATCAAGAACGGCGTCGTGCTCATCGACGACCTCGGGGACGAGATCTTCGACCGGCTGCACGAGGGCGTCCAAGTGGTTGTCGAGGGCGATACCGTGCTGCTCGACGGCGAGCCGGTCGCCACCGGCGTGCGGCAGGACACCGAGACCGTGGCGCGTTCGATGGCCGATGCCCGCGAGGGCCTGTCGGTGCAGCTCGAGGCGTTCGCCGCGAACACGATGGACTACCTCAAGCAGGAACGCGACCTGCTGCTCGACGGCGTGGGCGTGCCCGACGTGCAGACCCGCATCGCCGGGCGGCACGTGCTGATCGTGGTGCGCGGTTACGACTACAAGGACGACCTCGACGTCCTGCGGCCCTATATCCGCGAATACAAACCCGTGCTGATCGGCGTCGACGGTGGCGCCGACGCGCTGGTCGAGTCGGGCTACACCCCCGACATGATCATCGGCGACATGGACTCGGTCACCGACGACGTGCTGCGCTGCGGGGCCGAGGTGGTCGTCCACGCGTACCCCGACGGACGGGCCCCGGGCCTCGAGCGGGTGCACAACCTCGACGTGGCCGCGCTGACGTTCCCGGCTGCGGCGACCAGTGAAGACCTCGCGATGCTGCTCGCCGACGACAAGGGCGCCACCCTGATCGTGGCGGTGGGCACGCACGCCAACCTGGTCGAGTTCCTCGACAAGGGCCGCGGTGGCATGGCGTCGACGTTCCTGACCCGGCTCAAGGTGGGCGGCAAGCTCGTCGATGCCAAGGGCGTGAGCCGGCTCTACAAGCAGAACATCTCCGGGTCGGCTCTGTTGCTGCTCGTGCTCTCGGCGATCGCGGCGATGGCATCGGCGGTCGCGGTGTCCACGGTCGGCAAGGCGTACCTCACCCTGGTTTCCGAGTGGTGGGACAATCTGGTTTTCCAGCTGGGACACCTTTTCTGAAGCGGGCTTTTTCGTGATCAACTTCCGGTACCACGTGGTGTCGCTCACCGCGGTCTTCCTGGCCCTCGCCATCGGCCTGGTGGTGGGAACCGCGTCGCTCAACGGGCCGGTGGCCGACAGCCTCAAGGGGCAGATCGTCGCGCTGAACAAGGACCTGGGCAACAAGCGCGATCAGATCAATCAGTACCGCGAGGAGATCAACCGCAACCAGGACTTCGCGGCCCAGATCGCGCCGACCGTGCTCAACGGCCGGCTGACCGGGCGCAAGCTCGCGGTGCTCGCGCTGCCGGGCTCCGACCCGTACGCCGACAAGGTGATCTCGATGCTGACGATCGCCGGCGCCACGATCACCTCCAAGGTCACGGTGCAGGACAAGTTCTTCGACCCGGCGATCGAGCTGGAACTGCTCGACCTGGCCAGCCAGTCGTCGCAGCCGACGATCCGGTTCAACGACGTGCCGCTGAACAGCAACGGCGTCGAGACCGCCAGCGCCCAGCTCGCGCTCGCGTTGCTGCAGCGGGCCGGCGCGGCGGCCGCCCAGCCGACGCCGGGCGACGTGACGGCGGTGCTGACGGCCTACTCCGAGCAGGGCTACATCGGGGTCGAGGACAAGGCGGTGGGCGGCGCCGAGGGCGTCGTGATGATCACCGGCGCGCTGGCCGTCGACAAGGACGCGGCCAAGAAAGCGCAGTCGCTGGTCACGATGGCCACCCAGTTCAGCAAGGACCGGCCGCTGGTGGTCGCGGGCGACGGCGTGGGCGACGGCAACCTGATCTCCGCCGTGCGCGGCGACCCGACGCTGGTCAAGGAGATCTCCACGGTGGACAACGCGAGCACCGTCGACGGGCAGGTCGCCACCGGGATGGCCACGGCCGAGCGGGTGGTCGACAACAAGGTCGGCCAGTACGGACTGGCCGCCGGCGCGTCCTCGCTGGTGCCCAAGGCCGCTTCCTAGCGGCTGCTCTCTAGACTGCGCAGTCATGACCTCAGCCTTCCGGTCGTTCGGCACGGGTGCCGCCGTCGCACGCGCCGCCCTCGCGTGGATCCGTCGCGACCAGCTCGCCAGAGCCCTCGAGCGCACCAACTTCCACGGCCGCACGGTCACCCTCGCGGGTGGTCCGGCGCTCGCCCTGGGAGCGACCGCGGCCGCGGCGCTCGGCGCGCGCGGTGGGCGTCTGGCCGCTGCGGCGGTGACGGCGGGGGCGGTGGCGGGGGCGGTGGGCTTCTACGACGACATCGTCGGCAACCGGCCGGATCAGAAGACGGCGAAAGGCTTCGCCGGTCACCTGGGTGCGTTGCGCGAGGGTCGGGTCACCAGCGGACTGGTGAAGATCGCCGGGGTGGGCGCGGCCGGGCTGGTCGCCGGCGCGCTGCTCGGCAGCCACCGGTCGAGCCGGGCCGGGCGGGCCGCCGACGTGCTGCTCGGCGCGGGCGTCATCGCCGGGGCGGCGAATCTGCTGAACCTGCTCGATCTGCGACCGGGCCGGGCGATCAAGGCGGGCGCGATCATCGGCGTGCCGTTGGCGCTCGGCCGCGGCGGCGGGATCGCGGCGGGCACGCTCGGCGCGTCGGCGGCGCTGCTCCCCGACGACCTGGGCGAAGAGATCATGCTGGGCGACTCGGGGGCCAACGCGCTGGGCGCCCTGCTCGGGCTGGCCCTGGTGGCGCGCAGCGGGCCGGCCGGGCGGTTGGTGGCGCTGACCGTGCTGGGCGTGCTGACCGCCGCCAGCGAGAAGGTCAGCTTCACCAAGGTCATCGCGGACACGCCTTGGTTGCGCTATCTCGACGAACTCGGCCGTCGCTCAGCGTGAGAACAGCGGTCTTGGGGCGGGCCTTCGGAGAGGCCGCGTGAGTGACAGCGGCGTGAGCCGGGCTTCGGCAACGGTGCAGATCGCCGGCGCGGCGGCGCTGATCACCGTGCTGACGGTGGTGGCGCGGATCGCCGGGTTCGGCCGCACGTTCGTCTTCCTGCACACTGTCGGCCACGAGGACCTGGCCGACATCTACAGTGCCGCCAACACCATCCCGAACATCGTCTTCGAGCTGGTCGCCGGCGGTGCCCTGGCCAGCCTGGTGGTGCCGCTGCTGGCCGGCGCGGTCGCGGCCGGTGACCACGAGCGGGTGAACGCGGTGTCGTCGGCGCTGCTCACCTGGGTGCTGGTGCTCCTGGTGCCGCTCGCCGTCCTGGTGGCGCTGCTGGCGGGGCCGATCGCCGGGTTGCTGCCCGACGTGCCACCCGCCCATCAGGAGACGGCGGCGAGCATGCTGCGGGTCTTCGCGCCCCAACTGCCGCTCTATGGTCTCGGCATCGTGCTCACCGGCGTGCTCCAGGCCCACCACCGGTTCGCCTGGCCGGTCATCGCCCCGCTGCTGTCCAGCGTGACCGTGATGGCGGCCTACCTCTCGTACGCGGTCGTCGACGGCGCCGGCACCGACTTCGCGGGGCTGACCCGCACCGGCGAGCTGCTCCTGTCGGTCGGCACCACGGCCGGGGTTGTCGTCCTCGCGCTCTGCCTGCTGATCCCGGTACGCAAGCTGCGCCTGCGGTTGCGGCCGAGCCTGCGGTTCCCCGGCGACGAGGGCCGTCAGGCGGTGCGGCTGGGCTGGGCGGGCGCGGTCACCGTCGGCTCTCAGCAAGTGATGACCGTCGTGGTGCTCGCGCTCACGGCCCGCGGCGGGTTCGCCGTCTTCACCGCCGCGCAGACCGTCTTCCTGCTGCCCTGGGCGGTGCTGGCCGTGCCGGTCGCGACCGCCGTCTACCCGTCGCTGTCGGCCGCCGCGAGCCGTGGTGACGAACACGCGTACCGAACGGCTCTGTCGGCCACCTCACGGTCGGTCATGCTGCTGGCCGGGCTCGGCGCCGCCGCTCTGATCGCGCTGGCCGGTCCGGTGGCGTACCTCGTCGGGGCGGCCCCGGCCTCGTCCGCCATCGCCGGGTTCGCGCCCGGGCTGCTGGGCTACGCGCTGTTCGCCCTGCTTTCCCGGGCGCTCTACGCGCGTGGTG
>DASRYP010000900.1:0-5839 GCA_035687165.1 Actinoplanes sp.
GACGAGGCCCGTACGCAGGCCCTGTCCGAGCCGGCCACCGGCGATTCCGCCGGCCTCGCCACGGCCCTGCGGATGACCACCCTCGCCGGGCTGGGCCAGTACCTCGGCGATGCCGCGCTCACCCGCTCCGCGGTAGCCACCGCGCAACGGTGGCAGACCAGCGAGAACCCCACCGGCCGCCGCTCGGCCGACCGGGTGCTGATCACCGCGGCGGCCGGCCGGGGGGACGCCGAGCAAGCCGCCCGGCTGCTGCGCGACGATCCGCTGCTGCCGGACGGACTGCCGCTCCCGGCCGACCTCACGTTCCTCGTGCTGGCCGCCCGGGTCGCCCGCGCCGCCCGCGATCGCGCCCTGCTGGAGCGGCTGGTCGCCGTGGCCACCACCCTGGAGGTCGGTGCCGCCGACGCCCCCGCGTTCGGTGCCACCGCGGCGCACGTTCACGGCCTCGCGGCCGGGAACGCCGAACAACTGCTGGCGGCGGCCAAGCTGCAGGACGCCGCCGGCCGGCCGCTGCTCTCCGCCGTCGCGATGGAGGACGCGGGGCAGACCATGCTGGGCGACGACCTGAAGGAGGACGGCGTCCGGTGGCTGCACGAGGGCCTCAGCGCGTACACGACCTGGGGGGCCGTCGCCAGCGCCCAGCGGCTCCGGCGGCTGTTGCGCGAGCACGGCGCGGTGCGGCGGGTGGGCCCGGCCGACTGGAACAGCGGCTGGGACCGCCTCACCGAATCGGAGCTGAAGGTGGTGCGGCTGATCGCCTCCGGGGAGACCAACCGCAGCGCGGCGCGGCAGCTGTTCCTCTCCGTGCACACGGTGAACTCCCACGTCCGCAACGTCTTCACTAAGCTCGGGGTGAGTTCCCGGGTGCAGCTGGCCCACGTCCTGCGGGACAACGACGGCTGACCTGCACCCCCGAGCCGATGAGCGGGGGTGCAGGCGTGGATCACGAACTGGTCGGTCGCGGCCGTGAGCTGGCCCGGATCCGAGCCTTCGTCACCGGCCTCCACGACCAGGCCGGCGCGTTGGTCGTCGCCGGGGCACCCGGGGCCGGCAAGACCGCACTCCTCGACGCCGGGGCGGCCCTGGCGCAGGCGGCCGGGCACACCGTCGTCCGGGCCGCGGGTGTCCGGCTCGAGACCGGCCTGGCGTACGCCACGTTGCATCAGATCCTGTTCCCGCTGCGCGACCGGTTCGCCGCGCTCCCCCGCCCGCAACGCGCCGCCCTCGAAATCGGCCTCGGCCAACGGCCCGGCCATCGGGTGATCGCCGAGGCCATGTCGGAGCTGTGGCGAAACCTGTCCGCCGGTCGGCCGCTCCTGGTGATCGTCGACGACCTGCCGTGGGTCGACCGGGACAGCGCGATCGTGCTGAGCCACGTCGCCCGCGGGCCGACCGGCGGCTTCCTCGGCGCCTCGCGAGCGGGCCTGAGCAGCTTCTTCGACCCCGTCGGCCTGCCGGAGCTCGCCTTGGACCCGCTCGACGACGCGGCGGCGGAGGACCTCCTCGACCAGCGACGTCCGAAGCTCACCGCCGAGGCCCGCAAGCGGGTACGAGCCGAGGCGCGGGGCAACCCGCTGGTCCTGCTGGAGCTGCCGGCCGCACCGGCCGCACTGCCGCGCCGCCTGCGCGAGATGTTCACCCCGCACGTCCGGGGGCTGACCCCGGCAGCGCGCCGGCTGCTCCTGCTCGCCGCCCTGGACACGACCGGGGACCAGCGCATCCTCGACGGTGCCGCCGAGCTCGCCGAACTCGACCGCGCACATCTTCTGTGGTTCGACGCCGGCCGGGGGCGGTTGGCGTTCCGGCATCCGCTGGTCCGCTCGACGGTTCTGACGACGGCCGGCGGGGCCGAGCTTCGCGCCGCACATCAGCAGCTGGCCTCGCTCTTCACCGACCAGCCCGACCGCAGCGCCTGGCACCTCGCCGAGGCGACCGTCTGGCCGGACGAGTCGGTCGCCGGAATGCTGGAAGAGTCGGCGCGCTCGGTGCTGCTCCGGGGTGACGCCGTGCGGGCGGTGACGGCGCTGGAGCGGGCAGCCGGTCTCAGCCCCGACCGCGATCAGCGCGACCGCCGGCTCGCCGAGGCCGCTTATCTCGGCGCCGACCTGACCGGCGGCCTCCAGCCCGCGGCGAAGCTCCTGGCCGACCACGCGACGACCCGCAACTCGCTTCCGGTCGCGGTGGCCGCCGCGCACGTCCTGCTCAACGGCGACGGCGACATCGACACCGCGCACCGGCTGCTGGTGGAGGCGATCGCGGAGCCGAGCGGCGCTTTCCTCGAGGACGCGCTCTACACCCTGCTGCTGATCTGTTTCTTCGGCGGCCGGGCGGCGCTGTGGGTGCCCTTGCGGGAGGCGCTGGACAAGTGGGATGACCAGGTGACCGCCGTCGTCCGGTTGAGCGCCGACACCCTGGCCGATCCGGCCCGCACCTCCCCGGCCACCCTCCGGCGACTCGACACCGCGATCGAGGCGCTGGCCGGGGAATCCCATCCGGCCCGGATCATCCGAGTCGCCCTCGCGGGCCAGTTCGTCGACCGGACGGCAGACTGCCGGGAGGCGCTGTGGCGGATCGTGCGCCACGAGCACGAGGCCGGTGTCCTGGCGGCCGCCCTCAACGCCCGGATGCTGCTGAGCCGCGACGCCTACTGGGCCGGCGAGTGGGACGAGGCACGGCAGCTCGCCACCGGTGCCGTAGCGGAGTGCCGGGAACGCGGCTACGTTCTGCTCGCCTGGCCCGGCCGGCACGTCGACGCCCTGGTCGCGGCGGCCCGCGGCGAGGACGAGGCAGCCCTGTCGGCCGCGGCGGAGATGCTGTGGTGGGCCGGTCCGCGCGACGTGCGCCTGGTGCAGTGCTACGCGTGGCAGGTGCAGATGCTGGCCGCGCTCGGCCGCGGCGATTTCGACCAGGCCCATCGGTACGGCAACAAGATCAGCCCGGCCGGAACCCTCGCCTCGCACGTGCCGTACGCGCTGCCGGTCCAGCTCGATCTGGTCGAGGCGGCGGTCCGGTCGGGTCACCTCGCCGCGGCGACCGCTCACGTCGAGGCGATCCGTACGGCCGGAACCGCGCGGCTCTCCCCGCGACTCGCCCTGCTCGCGCACAGCGCCGCCGCCCTCGTCGCGCCCGATGACGAGGCCGCCGAGCTGTTCGAGCGGGCCTTGGCCGTGCCGGGCGCCGAGCGCTGGCCGTTCGACCTGGCCCGCACGAACCTGCTCTACGGCGAGCGGCTACGGCGTACCCGAGCGGTGGCGGGCGCCCGCTCCCACCTGCGCGCGGCCGAGCTGGTATTCGACCAGTTGGGGGCGAGGCCGTGGTCCCGGCGAGCGGGCGCCGAGCTGCGGGCGGCATCGGTGGCGCCGGCCGGTCGCACGCTGACCCCGCAGGAGAGCGAGATCGCCCGGCTGGCCGCGTCGGGGCTGAGGAACAAGCAGATCGGGGAACGCCTGTTCCTGTCACCGGGAACGGTGAAGTTCCACCTGCACCACGTCTTCTCGAAGCTGGGCATCGGCTCGCGGGCGGCCCTGTCCGACGCCCTCGCCGGACTCGACACCGACGCGCCGCTCGCTGACCAGAACATTTAGCTGCCGTTGTCCCGGAACGCGTTGGCCAATTGCACGCGTGACCTGATGCCGAGCTTGGCGAAGACGCTTCGTACGTGTGCGTTGACCGTGTGCGGCGAGATGAACAGCTGCTGCGCGGCCCCCCGGTTGGTCGTCCCGGCGGCGATGAGGCGTACGACTCGCAGCTCTGATTCGGTGATGGTGGACCACCCGCCGGCCGACCCGTCGTCGACCAGCCGCCGCGGACTGCCCTGCGAACGCAGCGTCCGCTTGACCCGGGTGACGTCCACGACCGCACCCGTCTCGGCGAACCTGTCCAGGGCCGTGCTCAGGTGCGCCGCGGCATCGGCCTTCCGGCCACGGCGAAGCAGCGCCTTGCCCGCGTCCTCGAGGGCCAGCGCGGACAGCAGCGGGCGGTCGGCCGCGATGAGCAGGGAAGCCGCGGACAGCAGCGCGTCGGGTTCCTGACCGAGAATGGCCCGGAGGTAGGCGGCCCCGGCGGCGAAGGCCGGCGCACCCTCCGCGCCGGCCGCCATGCTGGTGGCCGCGGCGGCGACGCGGTCGCCGAGGGAGCGGTCGCCCAAGGCGACGGCGATCCAGGCGGCCAGGGTCAGAGTGCCGACCGACACCGGCAGGGGCAGTCCGGACGGCATCAGCGGATCGTCGGCGAGCAGGCGGGCCGCGTGGGCGGCGTCGCCCCGCGCGGCTGCCGCGGCGGCCAGGACCCGATGGGCCGACCTTCGCTCGAGAACGTTGTTGCTGGTCCGCAGCCGCCGCGCCGTCGCCAGCGCGGAACTGCCGAGCGCGGCATCGCCGAGGTGCTGGGCCAGCGCGGTCGAGGTGGACATGTGCAGCACGGTGGCCAGCGTCACCGGCACGTCCTCGACGGTGAGCGGACCAGGCGACTCCAGCTGAATTCGCGCCGCCTCGAGCCGCCCGGTCATCACATTGACCACTGCGGACAGCTGAATTCCGAGGCCGAGCGTCGGCCCGTCGTTGTCGGACCGGGCGCGTTCGAGACAGGCGCTGAGCAGGGCTGTCCCCTCGGCCGTCCGGCCCAGGCAGTGCAGCAGGCTGGCGGCGAGCAGGTCACGCATCGGCGGGTGAGCGCCCGGTCGCAGCGCGGGGACCAGGTCGAGCTGGATCGAGGCGGCCGTGCCGTTGCCGCGTCCACAATAGGCAGCGGCGAGGATGACCCGCGCCGTCGCGATGGCCGCGCCGTCCTGGGACTCGATCGCCTCGGCCAGGGCGGCGCGGGCGGTCTGCTCGACCTCGTCGGCTCCCGCACCCGCCATCAGGTTGTAGGCGAGCCAGCCACGGTGCTCGGCCCGGGCGCGCGGACCGATGTCGCGCAGGGTGAGCGCGGTGCGGTTCGCTTCGGCCCGTTCCGCGGCCGGGCGCGCGATCGCCGTGGACAGGCTCGCCAGCACAGCCGCCGCGTCGCCGGCAGCCGAGTCGGCGACAGCCCGGTCGGCCAGTTCCCGTGCCTCGTCCGTGCGCATCGCTCGATGCAGGTAGGTCAGGATCCGGACCAGAAGCGGGCCTCGTACGGCGTCGCCGGCCGGAAGAAGATCCCGGGCACAGATCATCAGATCCGCCGCCGCGCCCGGATCGGCCGACGCGATCGCTTCCGCGGCCCGCCGCAGCGTCGTGCTCGCGGTGAGGTCCCCGGGCTCGGCCGTCCGGGCCAGCAACGGCGCGACGTCGGCGGGCGACGCCCCGGTACGCAGCAGCACGTCGACCGACTCCCGTTCGAGCCCCCGGCGCAATGAGGAAGCCAGGGTCTCGCGCATCGCCTTGCGCACCAGGCCCTGACGGAACCGGATCCCCCGGCCGTGCACGGTGAGCAGGTCGGCCCGCTCGGCCTCGTCGAGCGGCTCGGTGAGATCGCCGGGCGCGGTCCTGACCATGCCGGCCAACTGTGCGGCGGTGAACGAGGGCGGGAGGATCGCGGCCATGCGGACCACCTGGCGAGTCCGCGGCGAGAGCGCCTGAAGACGCTCGGTGACGGCCCGGACAACCCTGCGCGGCGGCTCGGAGCCGACGACGGTGGCGTGACCGTGGGCGACCTGCAGCCGTCCTTCCTCACGCAGCCCGCGCAGGAGCTCGGTGAGCCAATAGGGATGCGCGGTGGCGCTGCCCCCGCCGACCATCTCCAACAACGTTCCCCGCACCTCGGCACCGACGAAGTCGGCCACGACGGTGACGCCGGCCGCCGGCGAGAGGGGACCGAGGCGAAGCACCTCGGCGCCCTCGGCCTCGAAGTGGGTCAACAG
>DASRYP010000901.1:0-2012 GCA_035687165.1 Actinoplanes sp.
AGACCGACAGGATCAGACGCAAGGGGTGGGACGGGGTGGTGGGCGGAAGGGGCGGTCAGGCAGCTTCGGGCTCGGCTATGCGGAAGCCGCGGGCTCGCACGGCATCGGCTGAGTCAGCCGCGCATCAGCACGGGGAAGACGTCCGACGCCTCCGAGACGGTGGACGACGCGGCCACGAAACCGTCGGGGCGCACCAGGTAAAGGCGCTCCGGTTCGAGCCCGGTGCCCGGCGCCGGCGGGAAGACGTGCACCGGCACGCCCAGGTCCGGCACGTCGGCCGCGTCCACCCCGCCGTACGCGTGAATCTGCCACCGCAGGTCCCGCAACACCTCGAAGTTGCCGCCCGACCATTGCAGCCGTCGCCCGATCACCGGATCACGCCGTCCCTTCGCCTCAGCCTTCGCGTTCGGCGTCATCCAGTAGTGGATGCGGATCTCGGAGACGTACTGGAACAGCCGCGAGCCGCCCGAGGCCCGTGGCAGGAACCGCACGCCGAGCGGGGCGGCCAGCGGCGCGACGAATCGCCGCAGGGCACGCGAGAACGGCCGCTGCGACGTGATCGCGCCGAAGATCCGGTCGGTCGTGCGGACCAACGTCTGGGCCACCGGGCGGCGTTCGGCCTCGTACCGGTCGAGCCATGCGTCCTTGCGGCGGCCCTGGAGCACGTCCGCGAGCTTGAAGGCGAGGTTGTGCGCGTCCTGCAGGCCGGTGTTCATGCCCTGGCCGCCGACTGGCGAGTGCACGTGCGCCGCGTCCCCGGCGAGGAAGAACGGCCCGTCGCGGAACTGGGCGGCGACCCGGTGGTGCACCTTGTACGTCGCGAACCAGCGCGACTCGCCGTACGTGACCCCGAACTCGCGGATGCGGGGCCGCACGTCCTCCTCCGTGAGCTGCCCCTCGCCGTCCTCGTCGGGGATCAGCCCGAGCAGGCGCCACGCGTGCCGGCCACGCATCGGGAAACCGACCAGGAACTCGGCCTTGGCGGGGCGTACGTTGATGGCGTTCTCCAGCAGCCCGGCGACACCGAGCGCGTCGATCACGTAGAACCTGTTCGGGTTGGTGACACCCTCGAACTCGATGCGCCGCGCTTTGCGGACGGCCGAGTTCGCCCCGTCGCAGCCGACGCAGAAGCGGGCCCGGACCGTGTCGTTGCCGACCTTGGCCGCAACGCCGTCCTCGACCTGCTTGACCGCCGTCACCGGCGTCTCCCAGCGCACGTCGGCGCCGAGCTTCTGCAGATTCTCGTAGAGGATCTCCTCGTTACGGCTCTGTTCGAGGATCTCCAGGTGCGGGTACGGCGTCAGGTTGCCCCCGAGCGGACCGATCGGGATGCGCCCGAACGACCGATCGAGGAATCCGGGCGCGACCGAATCGGCTCGCTGGGCGACCGCCAGCACCTGGTCGGCCAGCCCGAGCTGGTCGTAGATCTCGAGGCTGCGGGCCTGGACGCCGAGCGCACGCGACTCCCTCGTCGGCCCCTCCTTGCCGTCCGCGATGATTACGTCGACCCCGAGTTTGAGCAGCCAGTTGGCGAGCATCAGTCCGGTCGGACCGGCACCCGCAACCAGCACGTCACACGACAGCTCGGCCATCGGCCGCTCCTTACTTCGTCGACAAGGTCTCGGCCACGTTCTTGAGGAGCAGGGCCTCGGCCAGGCACACGCGCCCGAACTCGCCGAGGTGCAGGCTCTCGTCGGGACCGTGGGCGGCCGAATATGGGTCTTCCACCCCGGTGACGAGGATCGAAGCCTGCGGGAACAGGTTCTGGAAGGTCGCGATGAACGGGATCGAGCCGCCCACGCCCATATCAACCGGGTCGGTGCCGTCCCACGCCGAGCGGAAGGCGGCGCGCGCGGCATCATACACCGGGCCGGTCGCGTCGATCACGCAAGGCTGGCCGTCGCTCTCCAGCGTCACTTCGACGTGGGCGCCCCAGGGCACGTGCTTCTCGAGGTGGGCGCGGACCGCCGCATAGGCCGACTTGGGGTCGTCGCCGGGAGCAAGCCGTACGG
>DASRYP010000902.1:0-5389 GCA_035687165.1 Actinoplanes sp.
GGGGGTCAGGGCGAGGGTCGCGAGCCCGGTGCGCCAGAACGCGATGGCTAAGGCCGGAGCGGTCGCGAAGGCGATCAGTGGCGCCGAGGAGGAGACGGCCAGCACGGCGACGGTCAGCGCGAGGACGGTCGGTAGGCGTGCTGAACGCTCATTCATCCTTGGCAGTCGCTTCTTGCGGACGGGTGCACCACAGTTTGCCGAACCCTCTTGAGCGGAGAGTAGTGCTGTCGTTACAGTCGCGAAGGTTTCTCATCCCTTTACCCCCCTCAATGCCTCGGGAGGCGTTTCGCCGTGCCCGCATACCGTGCGGTCGTGTTCGACTTCTTCGGCACGTTGACCCGATCTGTCCAGCGAGGTCCCCAACACGCGGAGATCGCCCGATCCCTCGGCGCCGATCCGGAGGCGGTCCGCGGAGTTCTGGACCGCACGTTCCGAGCCCGTGCGCGGGGACGGTACGGGTCCGCCGAGGCCACCCTACGATGGGTGATCGAGCAGGCCGGGGGCCGCCCCCGCACCGATCAGCTGCGGGCCGGCGTGCCGGCCCGGGTCGACGCGCTCAAGGCCGACACCCGTCTGCGGGCCGACGCGGTGAGCGCGCTCGCCGCGATCAAGCGCCGGGGCCTGTCCACCGCACTGATCAGCGACTGCACCCACGAGTTGCCCGCGTTCCTGCCCAGTCTCCCGGTCGCGCCGCTGCTCGACACCACGATCTATTCGGTACGCCTCGGCGTCTGCAAGCCCGATCCCCGCATCTACCTGGCCGCCTGCGAAGATCTCGGGGTACGGCCGGACGAGTGCCTCTACGTGGGTGACGGCGGCAGTCACGAGCTCACCGGGGCCGCCGCCGTCGGCATGACCCCGGTCCGCCTGGCCGCCCCCGACCTCGCCAACCACCTGGTCTTCGACGCCGACACCAACTTCGCCGGGCGTACGGTCCGCTCGCTCACCGAGATCGTCGGCCTGATCGACCACTCCCGCATCGCCGACACCCGCCAGCGAGCGGTGGCCTGACGGTCGCGGCGTGGAAGGATGGCGCGGTGACTTCCACAGTGCTCGACGAGGCGCTCAAGAAGGCCGCGCTGGCCTGGATCTCAGTCGGTGACGGCCCGGCACTGGGACTGTGGGTGATGCCGCTCGACGGCACCCTGATCGCGGTCAGTGGTCCGGGCGAGCAGTTCGCGCCGGCCCTGGCCGAGGCGTCCCGGGCAACCGTGCGGTTACGCGGCGACAACGGCGCTCTGATCGTGATCGACGAGATGGTCGTGGCCCGGCTGACCCCGGGCACCGAGGAGTGGGCCGAGGTCGCGCCCCAACTGGCCGCCAAGCGGCTGAACGCGTCCGGCTCGGCCGACGACGTGGTGGCGCGCTGGGCCTCGTCCGGCTGCGCGGTCGTGCGCCTGACGCCGGTGCCCGACGAGGTGCCGATCTCCGCGCCCGACCTCCCGTGCGGCTCGGGCGCGGCCGAGCCCCGGGACACTCCGGCTCGCGTCGAGACCCGCAAGCCGTTCCGCCTGCACCGGGTCAAGCGGCGCTGATCAGCCGACGAAGGGTGGGACGGTGATCTCGCCCTTGGCGATCGGGCAGACGTGCCCGGCCACGGTCGCCCGCGTGACCACCCCGTCCGCGGCGGTGACCGTGCATTCCAGCAGCGACGGACGGTGCATCTCGATGCCCTGGTGCACCCGGTAGGAGGACGTGCCCTCGCCGGGCAGCAGACCGGCGGCCACCAGCCACACGCCCAGCCCGAGCGCCGCCGACCCGGTCGCGGGGTCCTCCGGCACCGCACCGCCGGGCACGAAGACCCGGGAGTGGGCCTCCGACGTCTCGGCCGACCAGGAGAAGATGGTCAGGTCGGTGATGCCCGCCCGGTCCGCCGCCGGCACGTCGATCCGGACGTCGGCGAGCGCCTCCCGGCGTACGGGAAGGAACACCCAGTCAAGTCCGCAACCGGCCGACCGGGGTGCGCCCTCGGCGTACGCGTCAGCGGGCAGGCCGCCGATCGCGAGCAGCGGCGCGGCGTCCAGCGGCGGGCCCAGCTGCGGCGTCCCACCGGTCAGCGTGGCCGAGCCCGACTCCCGGACGGTGATCGGCAGCAGCCCGGCGCCGCACTCCTGCACGACCTCGCCAGGGGGAAATTGCCCACGCCGCATCGACGTGACCGCGGCACCCACGCTCGGGTGCCCAGCGAACGGCAGCTCCGACTCGGGCGTGAAGATCCGCGCCCGATAGGTTGCCGACGGATCGGTGGGTGGCAGGACGAAGACGGTCTCGGACAGGTTGAACTCGCGGGCGAGCGTGTGCATCTGATCGCCGGCAAGACCCTCGCCGCCGTAAACCACGGCCAGCGGGTTTCCCGCGAACGGCCGATCGGTGAACACATCCACGATCTCGTACGCCACACCTGACATGTCGCGACCCTAACCTAGGCTTAAGTAGTGACCATGGGGACGAGGGTTTATCTGGCCCGGCTCGCCGGGCTGCCCGTGTTCGACCCCAACGGCGACCGGGTGGGACGGGTACGCGACGCGGTCATACGGCTGCGCACCACCAACCGGCCGCCGCAGGTGGTCGGGCTGGTCGCCGAGATGGCGTTGCGGCGGCGCATCTTCCTGCCGATCGGGCGGGTGACATCGATGGACGCCGAGGCGGTCGTGCTGGCCAGCGGCGTGCTCAACCTGCGCCGGTTCGAGAAACGGCCGAACGAGCTGCTCGTCGTCGAGGAACTGCTCGACCGGCGGGTGACGGTGGCGCCCGAGACCGGCGACGGGCCCGGCACCCCGTGCACGGTCGTCGACATCGGCATGGATCTCAACCGCAACAACGAGTGGCTGGTGACCCGCGTCGCCGTACGCGGCCTGACCGGCCGGTTGAGCCGCCGTGGGCACGTCTTCCAGGCCGACTTCGATCGCGTACGTGGCCTGATCGGCCCGACCGACACCCAGGGCACTTCGAACCTGCTGGCGCTGCTCGAGCAGATGAAGCCGGCCGACATGGCGAACGCTCTGCAGGACCTGCCCGACGCCCGCCGCAACGAGGTGGCCGCCGCGCTGAGCGACCGCATGCTGGCCGACGTGCTCGAGGAGTTGCCCGAGCACGACCAGGTCGAGATCCTGGTGCACCTCGGCCGCGAGCGGGCCGCCGACGTGCTCGAGCGGATGGACCCGGACGACGCGGCCGACCTCCTCGCCGAGCTGCCCAAGGCCGAGCAGACCCTGCTGCTCGACCTGATGGAGCCGGACGAGGCCGACCCGGTCCGCCAACTGATGAACTACCGCCCGGGCACGGCGGGCAGCGTGATGACCTCGGAACCAGTCATCCTGACCCCGGACACGACGGTGGCCGAGGCCCTGGCCCGCATCCGCGAACCGGAACTCTCCCCGGTGATCGCCGCGCAGGTCTTCGTGGCCCGCGCGCCCTCGGCCACACCAAGCGGTAAATACCTGGGCATGGTGCACTTCCAGCGGCTCCTGCGCGAGCCTCCCTCCGCCATCGTCGGTGGGATCGTCGACGCCGACCTCGAGCCGCTGCGCCCCGAGACGACGCTCGCCGAGATCATCAAACGCATGGCGACGTACGACCTGGTCGCCATGCCGGTGATTGACTCGACGCACCGCCTGGTCGGCGCGGTGACCGTGGACGACGTGCTCGACCATTCCCTGCCGCGGGACTGGCGTGACCGCGACCTCAACGAGACCGACCAGGTCACGCTGTGACCGAGCCGCGCCGGGACCGTCCGGACCGCCTCGACCAGCCCGTCGAGCCGGGACGGGTGCGGCTGCCGCGCTTCGACCCGGAGTCGTTCGGCCGCTGGTCCGAGAACACCGCCCGCTACATGGGCACGGCTCAGTTCATCGTCCTGATGACGTTGGTGATCGCCGCCTGGTTCGCGTGGAACACGCTCGCTCCGGCGGTTCTGCGCTTCGACCCGTACACGTTCACGTTCCTGACGTTGATCCTGTCGTTGCAGGCCTCCTACGCCGCGCCGCTGATCCTGCTCGCGCAGAACCGCCAGGCCGACCGCGACCGCCTGGCGATGGAGGAGGACCGCCGGCGGGCCGCGATGCAGAAGGCGGACACCGAATATCTGGCCCGCGAGATCGCCTCGTTGCGGATCGCGATGGGCGAGGTCGCCACCCGCGATTTCCTCCGCTCCGAGCTGGCCCGGCTCGCCGACGAGCTGGACGAGGCCGCCCACCGGCGCGAGAAGCGGGCGCGCTCCGACTGGGAGGAAGAACGCCGATAGCTCCGACGTAGCATGGGCGTCATGTCCGCTCCTGCCCCCACCGTCGAGGACGCGATCCAGGCCGCGCTGGCCACGGTCGACGATCCCGAGATCCGCCGTCCGATCACCGACCTCGGCATGGTCCAGGGCTTCACCGTCACCGGTGCCGCAGTCCGGGTCGAGCTGCTGCTGACCGTGGCCGGCTGCCCGCTGCGCGACAAGCTCACCAGCGACATCACGGCCGCCGTCACCAAGATTCCCGGCATCACTTCGGTGAGCATCGACTTCGGCGTGATGAGTGAGGAGCAGCGCAAGTCGCTCCAGGTCACGCTGCGTGGTGGTGACGGTGCCGCTGCGGAACCGGTCATCCCCTTCGCCCAGCCCGGCTCCCGCACGCGGGTTTATGCGGTGGCGAGCGGCAAGGGCGGCGTCGGCAAGTCCAGCGTGACCGTCAACCTGGCCGCGGCCCTGGCCAAGCGGGGCCTCTCGGTCGGCGTCGTCGACGCGGACATCTACGGCCACTCGGTGCCCCGCATGCTCGGCGTCGAGGGCAAGCCCACCCGGGTCGAAGACATGATCATGCCGCCGCAGGCACATGGCGTGAAGGTGATCTCGATCGGCATGTTCACCGCGGGCAACGCCGCCGTGGTGTGGCGCGGCCCGATGCTGCACCGCGCGCTGCAGCAGTTCCTCGCCGACGTCTACTGGGGCGACCTGGACGTGCTGCTGCTCGACCTGCCGCCGGGCACCGGCGACGTGGCCATCTCCCTGGCCCAGCTGCTGCCGAACGCGGAGATCCTGGTCGTCACCACGCCGCAGATGGCCGCCGCCGAGGTGGCCGAGCGGGCCGGGGCGATCGCCCTCCAGACCCATCAGCGCCTGGTCGGCGTGGTGGAGAACATGTCGTGGCTGGAGCTGCCGGACGGCTCGCGCATGGAGGTCTTCGGCGCGGGCGGCGGCCAGACGGTGGCCGACTCGCTGACGAAGACGGTGGGTGCCTCGGTGCCGCTGCTGGGTCAGATCCCGCTGGACACCCGGGTCCGTGAGGCCGGCGACGGCGGCACCCCGATCGTGCTGGCCGAGCCGGACGCCCCGGCGGCCAAGGCCATCGACGGCGTGGCCGACAAGCTGGCCGTCCGCCGCGAGTCCCTCGTCGGCAAGCCCCTC
>DASRYP010000903.1:0-8494 GCA_035687165.1 Actinoplanes sp.
TGATCTTGTTTCGAAGGTTCGCTACTCGATCGGCTCCGGGAGTCGGCCGATCGCCTTCATGATCGGGTCGGGGCTGACGCGTGGCACGGTTGCCGACGTCGACCTTCTTGTCCAATCGATGCGCTCCGCGCTTCAGAACGAGGCCGACTACCAGCGTTTCGACATCGCTGTGGGTTCGAAGGCCGGTGGCGAGCGTTACCAACGTGCGTCCGAGTTTCTCATCCTGAACCGCGATCAGAAACTACTCAATCGGGTGATCCGGTTGGCCGTCCTGGGTTCATGCAAGTCCCTCTCCTTACCGGAGGCCCGGACGTTGGTCGAGAACGAATCCGAGTTGAGGCGCTTGGAGCAGGAGGCCAACTGGGCGTTGGATCCCGGGGTCGCCGCGCTCGGGGAACTGCTGACCATCCTCCCGTCCGATGTCCGAGGGCCGATCATCACCACCAACTTCGACCCTCTCATCGAGGTCGCCGTCCGGAAGGCCGGCGGCAAACCGGCCGCCCAGTTCATCGACACCGACGGCAAGATCGTCCGCGGTGACGACACCGGCGTCATCGACGTCATCCACGTGCACGGGTATTGGCGGCGCGGCGACACTCTCCACACGGTCCACCAACTGTCCAGAGAGCGACCTCTGCTGGACGGCAGCCTTCGGGAAAGGCTGCGCGGGCATCTGGTGGTCGTCCTCGGTTACAGCGGCTGGAGCGATGCGTTCTCGAAATCACTCCTGGGAAGCGCCAAGCAACACGAGTTCAACGGTATGGACGTGGCATGGTGTTCCTACGCGATGCTCACCGAGGCCCAGCTCGCCTCCGGGCTCTTCGCCGAGCTGGCCGAGGGGAATTCGGCCACCTTCTACCAGGGCATCGACAGCAACCTGGCCCTGCCGACCCTGCTGCAGTCCTACAAACAGAGCCTTCCGGGCGGCGCGACACCGTCCTTCAGTGCTCTTCGGGGGTGGACCCTCCTCGACGAACGATATCTGAGCTTGCGAACACCCCATCCGCCGAACAGGAACGACCGCCTCAACTTCTTCAACGGTGTCCAACCCGACTGGGCCACCGCCCTGGATCCGTCGGTTCCTCGCCTCGCGCTGGCCGGCAACCTCACCGAGGCATTGAACCGATGCCAGACCCGGGCTATCGACAAGATGATCGTCGCAGCGGTGGGCCCGATGGGCGAAGGCAAGTCGATCGCCCTGCGGCAGGCCGCGATCTCGATCGCCCGAAGCCATCCCGAGCTGACCGTGTTCTGGCGGGAACCCGGGACCACCCTGGCCGTCGACGACATCCTCAGGCTGCCGCATCGTCCCGACGGTGGCATCGTGCTCGTCAGCGATGACGGGGACCTACTCGTCGGCGACCTCGCGAAGCTCGCCGGGCGATGCCGTTCGGAGGCGCGGAGCGACATCTCGGTCCTCCTGGTCGCCCAGGACAGGGACTGGCGGAACCGGAATGGTTTCAACCGGCTGCGCCGTGACGCCGAGGTGATCGGCGTCGGCGGTCTCTCGCTGACCGACGCCCAAGCCATCGTGACGGCCTGGGAAGAGCTCGGGGCGGACGGACTCGGCGAGCTCGCGTCGGTGGACAGCGATGCCCGAGCGAAGCGTCTCGTCGACCTGGCGGGCGATCCGGCCGGGCCGCCGAGTGAATCGCTGATCGGCGCGATGCTCAGCGTGCGATTCGGCTCCGGGTTGAAGGACCGGGTGGCCGACCTCCTGAACCGCCTCAGCAACTTCGGCGAGGTCGGCACCGGTTCGTTGGTCAGTGCGTTCCTGATGATCGCGATCTCGCACGCCACATTTCGGGCAGGGTCCAGCCCGTTGTCAGTGCGGGTGCTCGCCGAGGCGCTGAACCTGCCCACATCGGCCGTCGAGTATGTCGTCCTGGACCCGCTGGGGAAAGAGGCGGCGGTGACGGCTCACGCCGGCGATGTCTGGACGAGACACGAATCGGTCGCCCGCACCGCCTTGGAGGTCAGCCGGGAGCGCGACGCGGAGGAACTGCCCCGCATCCTCACCGGCCTGGTCCAGACTGCGGTGAAGCTGGCGCCCAGCAACGGACGCCTCGATGACGACCTGTACTCCGTGGCTTATCTCTCGCGGTATCTAGAGCGGGAGAGCGAAGCCGTGGCCGCCGCCGAGGCAGCGGTTGACGCGGCACCGAAACGGATGAGCTACCGAACGAGTCTGATCGCGACACTGCGCAATTTCCGACGGTACGACGAGGCATTGACGGTGGCTGCCGCCGCCTGGCGGACGCAGACGGAGGTGAACGACCGCGAGTCGATCGTCGGCTTCCTGGGCGAATGGGCCACCGCGGCGGGGCAAGCGGGCATGCCTTCGCTCAACGTCCTGCTCGACGCGCTGGCACTGCAGGCCATCGGAACGCTGCGAGACACGGACAAAGAGATCATCCGGGCCCTGCTCGGCATGGGAGTGGGTCTGACCAACTTGCACAAACAGAACAAGGACCGCATCTGGGTCGACGCGCTCGGCGGCGTGGTCGGCCTGGTCACCGACCTCGAGCCCGCCGGAAAGCACACCGACTTCCTGAGGCGGCATACCGCGTACTTCACGAAGTTCGGGAGCAAGGACCCACGGTTGACCCCCGAGGAGGCCATCCAACGAGCCGTCGACAAGCTTCAGGACTCACCGCCCGACGAGCTCCGTGGATACCTGTCGGCGCAGAAGATCTCGCTGCAGCACGTCTCCGGGCAGTCCGAGGCTCGATAGCTGCCCAGGATCGCGCTGGTGAAGATGTCCGGCTCCGCCCCGGCCGGTGCGCGGGCCGACCACGCCGAGCAGCTCGACGAGGGCTGCGGCTGGAGCCTGGCTCAGCCGATCATGACGAAGACGTTGTCGATCTCGCCGGCGAACTGGTCGTTCGACTTGCTCGTGCCCTTGCCGCCGACCCGCAGCGGTTCGGCGTTGGCGATCGACAGCTTCACCGGGACGGCCACTGTGACGGTCGACGCGCCGTCGACCGAGAGGGTCAGCGTGTCCCGAGTGCGGGTGCACTCCAGGTTGTGCCAGCGGCCGTCCGCCACGTCGACGGAAGGCTCGGCCCGGTAGATCCGGTCGCCGCCCGCCAGCACGCAGCTCGGATGACCCAGCCGGTGGTCGACCTGCAGCTTGTACTGGCTGACCTTGCCGACCGAGTACCCCTTCTGCACCACGTTCGCCCCGTCGGCCAGGTCCGCATGCGTCATGCGCACCGAGGCTCCGTACCGCAGCCGGTTGGTCCCGGGGTTGAGGCTGTCGTCGCGCTCACCTTCCAGAATCGCCCGTGGGCAGTCTCGCGGACGCGCCAACCGGCACCGATCGGGATAGGAAACGGCCAGGCCGGACCCCTGCCGTACGAGGCGGAGCGCGCCGCCGTTCTCGCCAAGGGGGCGCAGCGCGCGCCGGCCGCGATGGTCGGTGATCGGGCGACCGACACCGGCGTCGAAGTCATAGCGCACCGTCACCGGCCCGGACGCGACTGCGATCTGGCCGGGTGGCTTGGACGACGCTGACAGCCGATTCGCCAGCAGTCCGGTTCGGGCGCTGACCTGGCGCTGAGCTCGCCCTTCGGCTGCCGGTGGCGGGAAAGCGGGTGGGGACGACGGAACCGTGGAGTGCTTACTCACGGCAAAGACCGGCGCGGACGACGGCCGCTGCGAGTAGGCGAGGGCACCCACGAGGACCAGCGAACCCACCAGGGCCAGCCACCACCGTTTGCGAGACATAGGGCTATTGTCCGAAAACTGTGGGCTATTGAGCGCGCGCCACCCTGCACCGAATGGACAAAACCCGGCGAACAACCCGAAGGCGGTCAGCCGACCGTCCGAGATTGTCCCACCGCGGCGGGCAGAATCGGGTGACCCGGTTCGCCCACGACGGCGTGGACCACGTCGTCCAAAGTGATCACGCCGAGAGGCCGCCGGCCGTCGCTCACCAGCACGATGTGCAGGCGGTCGCGGCGCATCATCAGCAGCAGGTCGGCCAGCGTGCGGTCCGGCGAGACCACGGCCAGCGGCCGGATGATCTCGTGCGGGATGGGCATCGTGCGGCGCTCGGCGGCGTACCCCAGGATGTCCTTGACGTGCACGAAGCCCAGCACCCGCCGGGTCTCGCGCTGCACGACCGGGAATCGCGACCGGCCGGTGCGGGTCGCGACCGTCTCGACGGTCGCGGGGGAGACGTCGTCGGCGATCGTCGTCACGCTCGACCAGGGGCGCAGCGTGTCGGCGGCAGTGCGCCCGTGCAGTTCCAGGGCGGCGCGGATCCGGGCGTACTGCTCGGTGCCGAGCAGGCCCTCGCTGCGGGCCTGGGTGACCATGCCGGCCAGTTCCTCGGCCGTGAAGACGGTCTTGACCGAGTCCGTCGCCTCGATCGACCAGATCTTCAGCACCACGCGCGCCGCCCAGCGCATCGCGTTGAGCAGCGGCTTCGTGGCCGTGCAGAAGGCGAGCATGAACGGCCCGAGGATGAGCGCGGCCCGCTCGGGCCCGGCCAGCGTGATGTTCTTCGGCACCATCTCGCCGATGACCGTGTGCAGGTAGACGACGATGCCCAGGGCGAACACGAACGCGACCGGGTGCACCGCGTTCTCGGGCAGGCCGATCGAGTGGAACGGGCCCTCGAGGAAGTGCGCCAGCGCGGGTTCGGCGAGCGCGCCCAGGCCGAGCGAGCAGATCGTGATGCCGAGCTGAGCTCCGGCGATCATCAGCGGGATCTGGCTCATCGCCGCGAGGGCCCAGCGGGCGCGCTTGCTGGTCGCGGCGAGCGGTTCCAGGACCGTCCGCCGGGACGCGATCAACGCGAACTCCCCGCCCACGAAGAGCCCGTTGCCGATCAGCAGGGCCACGGTGACCAGCAGCTCAGTCATCGACGGGCTCCGGCGGGGCGGCCACGCGCACCTCTTCGATGCGGTGCCGGTCGACGGCCATCACGGTGAACTCCCACCCGTCGGACTCGTAGGACTCGCCGACCACCGGGATGTGGCCGAGCCGGGAAAGCAGGTAACCGGCGAGCGTCTCGTACGGTCCCTCGGGCAGCGTGAAACCGGTCTGCTCGATCAGCTCGTCCTCGCGGAGCAGGCCGTCCACCAGGTAGGTCTTCTCGCCGCCGGGCGCTGTGAGCTCCTCCGTCGAGGTCTCGATCGGCTCGGCGTCGTACTCGTCGGCGATCTCCCCGACCAGTTCCTCGATCAGATCCTCGGCGGTGACGACGCCGTCGGTGCCGCCGTACTCGTCCACCACGATCGCCAGGTCGGCGTCGGCCTCGCGGAGCGCCGCGAGCACCTTGTCGAGGCTGAGGCTCTCGGGGACGTACACCGGCTCCCGGGCGACCGTCGCGACTTGGGTGTCGGCCCGGTGCTCGGGCGGGACGCCCAGCGCGTCGGGCACGCCCACCACGCCGATGACCAGGTCGATCGTATTTTCGTAGACCGGAAAGCGGGTGTGTCCGGTCTCGCGTGCCACCTTGATCAGCTCCGCCACGCTGGCGGTCGTCTTGAGTCCGACCACGTCCACCCGGGGGGTCATCGCCTCGGCGGCGCGTTTCTCGCCGAAGCGAATCGTGCGGCGCAGCAGCGTGGCGGTCTCGGCCGGCAGCGCGCCGGCCCGGGCGCTGATCGCCGCGAGCAGCCCCAGTTCCTCGGGCGAGCGAGCGCTGGCCAGCTCTTCCTGGGGCTCGATGCCCAGCCGGCGGACCAGCCAGTTCGCCGATCCGTTGAGCCCGCCGATCACCCACTTGAGAGGCCGGGTGAAGGTGCGGAGCGGGGCCGCGGTCATCAGCGCCACGCGCATCGGCCGGGCCAGCGCGGCGTTCTTCGGCACGAGTTCACCGAAGAGCATCGAGATCAGGGTGGCGACGACCAGCGCGATGCCGTGGGTGACGCCGTCGGTGGCGTTGCCGAAGACCGGCTCGACCACCGGGGCGAAGATCCTGGAGAGCGCGGGCTCGGCCAGGTATCCGGTGAGCAGCGCGGTGAGCGTGATGCCCAGCTGGGTGCCGGAGAGTTGGAACGAGAGCTCGTGCAGAGCGTGCTGGACTGTGCGCGCTCTGCGGTCGCCCGCCGCCGCGCGGAGGGCGATCTCGGACCGATCGACGGTCACCAGGCCGAACTCGGCGGCCACAAAGAACGCGTTGCCCGCCGTGAGCAGCGCGAACGCCGCCAAGGGGAGCACCGCGGTCAGGAACAGGCCGTCCATGATCGGTTCACCTCGGTCTCATTGTGCCGGAACGGCGCGAGCCGGGCGTGCCGTCGGACGGTGAGGATTGGCACGTCACAAATCTGGATACCGTCAGGGCATGAACCTGGTCGAAGAGTTCACGCTGCTCGCGTACGACGACGACGGCACTCCACTGACCGACAGCACCCACCTGGACCACGGTCTGGGCGGCGGGCTGCTGCTCGAGCTGGCGATGGCGGGCCGGGTCGACGTCGCGGACAAGAGGGTCATCGTGCTCGACCCCCGCCCGACCGGTGACCCGCTGATCGACGCCGCGCTGATGCGGATCGTCGCCGATGACAAATCGCGCAAGTCTGGGTACTGGGTGTCGAAGTTCGCGAAGGATACTCGCTATCAGGTGCTGGACAAGCTCGTGGCCGAGGGCATCCTGCGGGTCGAGAAGGACAAGGTGCTCTGGATCTTCCCGCGCACCAAGTATCCCGCCGCTCACGGGGTCGAGCCCGGGCAGGAGACCGACGCCCGGGAGCGCATGCGGCGTGCCGTGTTGGGCGGTGGCGCGGTCGAACCCCGTACGGCCGCGCTCGGTGCCTTGGTCGCGGCCACCGACCTGGACCAGAAGGTCTTCGCGGACCTCGACCGGAAGGCCGTCAAGGCGCGACTTCGCGACATCGGCGAGGGCGTTGGGGCGGCCGAGGCCGTGCGGAAGGCGATCGAGGAGATCCAGGCGGCCGTGCTGGTCGCGATCGTCGCCTCGACCACCGCGGCCACCGCCGGCACGCCGTCCTGAGGCCCTAGATCTCCTGCTTGAGGGAGCGCAGGAGAACCGTCGCCACATCCACGACCTCGACGTTGTCCTGCTCGCCCTTGCCGGTGACCCCGTCGCCGATCATGGTGTAGCAGAACGGGCAGCCCACGGCGATCGTCTTGGCCCCGGTGGCCAAGGCCTCCTCGGTGCGCTCCACGTTGATGCGCTTGCCGATCTTCTCCTCCATCCACATGCGTGCGCCGCCGGCGCCGCAGCAGAAGGAACGTTCGGAGTTGCGCGGCATCTCGATCAGGTTGGCCGCTTCGCCGAGAACCTCGCGGGGGGCATCGAACACGCGGTTGTGCCGGCCCAGGTAACACGGGTCGTGGTAGGTCACGTCCCCCTCGATCGGCTGCACCGGGGTGAGCTTTCCGGTCTTCACCAGGTGCGCCAGCAACTGGGTGTGGTGCACGACCTCGACCTCGAGGCCGAGCTGCTCGTACTCGTTGCCGAGGGTGTTGAAGCAGTGCGGGCAGGTCGCGACGATCTTCTTGACCTTCGCCTCCTGCAGCGTCGCGACGTTCTGCTGGGCGAGCATCTGGAAGACGAACTCGTTGCCGATGCGTCGCGCCGGGTCACCCGTACAGGTCTCGCCCTCGCCGAGGATCGCGTAGTCGACGCCGGCCTCGTGCAGCAGCTTGGCGACCGCGCGGGTGGTCTTCTTGGCCCGGTCCTCGAACGCGCCGGCGCAGCCGACCCAGAACAGGTATTCGAAGTCTTCCTTCTCGCCGACGCGTGGCACCTCGAAGTCGAGCCCCTTGGTCCAGTCCTCGCGGGTGTTCTGCGGGGAGCCCCACGGGTTGCCCTTGTTCTCGAGGTTGCGCAGCATGACGCCGGCCTCGGCGGGGAAGCTCGACTCGATCAGCACCTGGTAGCGCCGCATGTCGACGATGTGGTCGATGTGCTCGATGTCGACCGGGCACTGCTCGACGCAGGCGCCGCAGGTGGTGCACGACCAGAGCACGTCCGGGTCGATCACGCCCTGCTCGTCCTCGGTGCCGATCAGCGGGCGGTTCCCCTCGGCCAGCGCGAGCACGTCCAGATGGGCCAGTTGGGCCGCGGTGGCCTTCTCCGCACCGGTGAGGTCCTTGCCACCACCACCCAGAAGATAAGGAGCTTTCGCGTACGCGTGGTCGCGCAGGCTGAGTACCAGCAGTTTCGGCGAGAGGGGCTTGGCGGTGTTCCAGGCCGGGCACTGCGACTGGCACCGCCCGCACTCCGTACAGGTCGAGAAGTCGAGCAGGCCCTTCCAGGTGAACTGCTCGACCTGGGCGACGCCGAACTGGTCCTTCTCCGGGTCGGCCTCCTCGAAGTCCAGCGGCTTGCCCTGGCTCATCATCGGCCGCAGCGCGCCCAGACCGGAACCGGCCGGCTTCTCCGGCGCGCGCTTGAAGAAGATGTTGAAGAACGCCAGGAAGCGGTGCCAGGCGACGCCCATCGTCACGTTCAGCGAGATGGTGATCAGCCAGCTCATCGAGATCAGGATCTTGACGAGGGCCGTCCAGGTGG
>DASRYP010000904.1:0-4980 GCA_035687165.1 Actinoplanes sp.
GGCGGGCGGCGATGTCGTCGGTGGCGGACGCCTTGATCGCCTCGCCCTGCTCCTCGGCGAGCGCGAGGATCCGCTCGACCCGCGGCCCGAGGTGGCGGAAGGAGATCTCGGGGCCCGGCGCGTTCAGCTTGCGCGAGTGCACGATCTCCTGCTGGAGCCGCTCGATCTGGGCGTTCATCGCCTGCATCTGCGCGTAGGCCTGCTCGCGTTCGGCGGCCAGCGCGGCTATCTCGTTCTCGGCGCGAGCGACGTAACGCTCGACCTGCTTCTTCTCATAACCTCGCAGGGCGGTGTCGAAGCTGGGCTCGGTGGCCGCTCCTCCGCCGAGACCGAGAATTTCACCGCCGTGCGACATGCTGTCCATCCTCACATACGCATCGTCCGGCCTTGGAGGGTTACACACCCTCCGAGGGGGAGTATGCGCCTAGTTGTGATTTGTCTGACTCGCCTTGCGCAAGTCGGCTATGCGCGAAACGAGTCAGGCCGTACCGGAGAAACTCCGATACGGCCCGCATCGATAGTCGGATGACGATCGGGGCGCCCACTACGGTCGCGCAGCTTGGGGAAGCGCGCAACCGCAGACGCCGTAGTCGCCGACTCAGGAATTCGTCTTCGCCGCCACCGGCTTGCTGTCGCCGTCGGGCTTCGCCTCGGGTTCGCGCTGGGTGGGAGCGGCCTCGGCCGCCCTGGCCACCGCCTCGGCCGCCTTGGCCGGGCCGACGCCGGGAACCAGGCCGGAGAGGCCGGAGAGCATCTGGCCGAGCTGGTTGGTGACCGCGTCCTTCTGGCGGGTCAGGTCGTCGACCTCGCGCTTGGCGGCCTGGGTGGTCAGCTCGGCCTCGGTGCGCGAGTCGCTGAGCAGTCGCTGTGCCTCGGCTCGGGCCTCGCCGACCGTCTTCTCGGCCAGGGCACGAGCCTTTTCGGTGGTCTCGGCGGCGTTGCGCTCGGCCTCGATGCGGCGCTGCTCGGCGCGCTGCGAGATCTCCTTGGAGCGGTCCTCGGCGGCGCGAGCGCGTTCCTCGGCCTCGGAGACCATCTTCTGCGTAGCGTTGACCTGGGCGGCGTGCCGCTGCGACTCCTCGCGCTCGGCCTTCTCGCGGCGTTCGGCGGTCTCGATCGCGAGCGCCTGGAGGTCCTTGTCGCGCTTGTCACGGGAGTCGGTCAGCAGTTTGGCCGCCTCAGCGCGCTTCTCCTCGGCCTCACGGGAGGCCTTGGCGCGCAGCTGAGTGATCTCGCGCTCGGCGGTCGCGCGCAGCGACGCCACCTCGCGCTCGACCGTCGACTTGAGCTCGGCGACCTCGTGCGCGGTGACCGTGCGCAACTGCTTGGTCTCGCGGTCGGCGTCGGAGCGCAGCGTGTCGGCCTCGCGGCGAGCCTGCACCCGGGCCTCGGCGGCCTCGCGCTCGGCGTGGGTGCGCACCTGGCCGGCCTCACGCTCGGCGGACGCCTTCATGGCGGCGGCCTCGGCGCGGGCCTTGTCGGTGATCTCCCGAGCCTCGAGGCGGGCGGCCGAGAGGATGCCCTCGGACTCTCGCTTCGCCTCGCTCCGGTGGTCGTTGGCCTGTTCCTCGGCCAGCCGGAGGATCTGCTCGACCCGGGTGCCCAGCCCGGAGAGCGTCGGCCGGTTGTTCTCCTCGAGCAGCTTGTTGCTGTCGGCGAGTTTCTGCTCCACCGCGTTGAGCCGTTGCTCGGCCTGGCGCAGCCGACGCTGAGCATCGTTCATCCGCTGCTCGGCCTCGCCGCGGGCCTGCTCGGACTGGTTGAGCGCGGCGACCAGGCGGCCGAGGTGGGCATCCACCTGCCCGCGGTCGTATCCGCGCAGCACAACAGTGAAGTCGTGCTGGGAATTCGCGGTGTCGAAAAATGCCAAATTCTGATCCTGCTGCTGGGGCATTGGGCCATCCTGGCGAAGACGCACGAGCCACGCAAGACCGGGCCTGCATCGGAAAAGACACGTAGATCAGCTTTGAGCAGGCTCGCCGTCGCGCGGGCCGGTTGTTCGGCGGGGCACGTCACCCAAGCGGGGGCCCCGGTCCGCCCCGTTGTCACCTGGTGTATCCGGGGTCGACGAGATGATCGTCGCATAAGGACCACGGCTGCGGTCCGTTATGCCGGAGATCCTGCCAGGCCACACGGGCCACGTCAGGATGATTCACCCGTTAGGCGTACGAATCCCCGCAGGCTCCACCAGTTCCACCAGAACGCCGCCGGCGTCCTTGGGGTGGACGAAGTTGATCCGCGAGCCCGCGGTCCCGCGGCGCGGCGTGTCGTAGAGCAATCGCAGGCCGCGGGCGCGCAGGGCGGCCGCGGCGGCCTCTACATCGGCCACTGTGTAGGCAAGTTGCTGGAGGCCCGGACCGCTGCGACCGAGGAACTTGGCGATCGCGGAGTCGGGGCGGGCCGGGGCGAGCAGCTGGATGCGCGGCCCGTCCCCGTCGCCGACCGCGAGCATGGCCTCTCGCACGCCTTGCTCCTCGTTCGTCTCTTCGTGCACACAGTGCATGCCGAAGACCTCGGCGTAGAAACGCAGCGCCTCATCCAGATCGGGCACCGCGATGCCGACGTGATCGACGCGCAGGAGCCCGACCTCGCCGGATGTGAGATTCTCGGGGATGGCGGCACTAGGTGGAAGCTTGGTCATCCTATTAGTCTTGCCTAAACGGCCGTTAAGGTCGCAAGGGGTTCCCCCTTTTCCACCCGGCAGATCGGAATCGAAGACCGTGACCAGCTCGGTGATCGTGAGCGGTGCCCGCACCCCGATGGGTCGCCTGCTCGGCAACCTCAAGAACGTGTCGGCCACGACCCTCGGTGGCTACGCGATCGAGGCCGCCCTCGAGCGTGGCGGCGTCCGTCCCGACCAGGTGCAATACGTGATCATGGGCCAGGTGCTGCAGGCCGGCGCCGGGCAGATCACGGCTCGGCAGGCCGCGGTCGCGGCCGGCATCCCGATGTCCACCCCCGCGGTCACCGTGAACAAGGTGTGCCTCTCCGGCCTCGACGCGATCGCGCTGGCCGACCAGCTGATCCGGGCCGGCGAGTTCGACATCGTGGTGGCCGGCGGCATGGAGTCGATGACCAACGCGCCCCACCTGCTGATGACCCAGCGCCAGGGGGTCAAGTTCGGCGACGTGCTGGTGCGCGACCACACGGCCTACGACGGCCTGATCGACCCGTGGGACGGCACCTCGATGGGCGAGTCGACCGAGCGGAGCGGCGCCGCCCTCGGCATCACCCGGGCCGAGCAGGACGCGTTCGCGGCGCTCAGCCACCGGCGCGCGGCCGCCGCGCAGCGCGAGGGCCGCTTCGCCGAGGAGATCGTGCCGATCAAGTCGGGCCAGCGCGGCGAGGACCCGGTGGTCGACACCGACGAGGGGGTGCGGCCCGACGCCTCGGCCGAGTCGCTGGCGAAACTGCGTCCCGCCTTCACCCCCGAGGGCACGATCACCGCGGGCAGCTCGTCGCCGATCTCGGACGGCGCGGCCGCAGTCGTGGTCATGAAGAAGGAGACGGCCGAGGCGCTCGGGCTGAGCTGGCTCGCCGAGATCACCGCGCACGGCAACGTGGCGGGGCCGGACAACTCGCTGCAGTCGCAGCCGGCCAACGCCATCAGGAACGCGCTCGACAAGGCCGGGCTGACCGTCGACGACCTCGAGCTGATCGAGATGAACGAGGCCTTCGCCCAGGTGGTGCTGCAGTCGATGCGCGAGCTGAAGGTCGACGAGGAGATCGTGAACGTCAACGGCGGGGCGATCGCGCTGGGCCACCCGATCGGCATGTCCGGCGCGCGCTTGGTCCTGACCCTCGCGCTCGAACTGCGCCGCCGCGGCGGCGGTTACGGCGCCGCCGGCCTGTGCGGCGGCGGCGGCCAAGGCGACGCCCTGATCATCAGGGCATGAGTGATTGCACCGGAGTGAGCGAAGTGTTCGTAGGGCCAGGAGTCCATGCCCCGGGTGTTCAGCCATGAGTGATTGCACCGGAGTGAGTGAAGTGTTTGTAGGGCCAGGAGTCCATGCCCCGGGTGTTCAGCCATGAGGGCGCGGCCCGACGTTCCTACGCTGGTGAGCAAGGCGCGGACAGGGGACGCGCGGTCGGTGGCGCGGCTGATCACCCTGGTCGAGAACGGCGATCCGGCGCTGCCCGAGGTTGCCGCCGCGCTTGCGCCCTACGCGGGACACGCCCAGGTCGTCGGCCTCACCGGCGCACCCGGCGTGGGGAAGTCGACGACCACCAACGAGCTGGTGCGTGCGCTGCGCGCGGCCGGCCACCGGGTCGGGGTGCTCGCGGTCGACCCGTCCAGCCCGTTCACCGGCGGCGCGATCCTCGGCGACCGGATCCGCATGCAGGACCACACCACCGACCCCGGCGTCTACATCCGTTCGATGTCCAGCCGGGGTCAGCTCGGCGGCCTCGCCGCGGCGACCCCGCAGGCCGTCCGTGTGCTGGAGGGCGCCGGCTGCGAGGTGATCCTGGTCGAGACGGTCGGCGTGGGCCAGGCCGAGGTCGAGATCGCCTCGCTCGCCGATACCACGCTGGTGCTGCTCGCGCCCGGCATGGGCGACGCCATCCAGGCGGTCAAGGCGGGCGTGCTCGAGGTCGCCGACGTCTTCGTCATCAACAAGGCGGACCGGCCGGGCGCCGACGCCACTTACCGCGACATCCAGGGCATGCTCAGCCTCGGTGAGCGGGCGCCGGGCGACTGGCGGCCGCTGGTGGTGCGGGCGACGGCGATCAAGGGCGAGGGCATCGACGACGTGGTGGCCGCGATCGACAAGCACCGCGGTTGGCTCGAGAGCACCGGGGAGCTGCGGAGCAGCCGCGAGCGACGGGCCGCTGTCGAGGTCGAGGCGCTGGCCCTGGGCACCCTGCGGGCGCGCATCGGCGACCTGCGGGAGGGCACCGCGCTGAGCACGCTCGCCGCCGCGGTCGCGAAGGGCGAGATCGACCCGTACGCCGCCGCCGATGAGCTCATCAAGGGCCTTT
>DASRYP010000905.1:0-10827 GCA_035687165.1 Actinoplanes sp.
TCGACACCGCTTCTGCTCTTCGTGATCGGGCCGCCGGCCGTGGGCAAGATGACCGTCGGTCGGGCGATCGCCGCGCGCACCGGTCTGCGGGTGTTCCACAACCACCTCAGCATCGAGCCCGTGGTGCGCTTGTTCGATTTCGGCACGCCACCTTTCCGCCGGCTGGTCGAGGGTTCCGTACGGCCGTACTGGAAGAAGTCGCCGCCAGTGACTTGCCGGGGCTCCTCTTCACGTACGTCTGGGCCTTTGACCAGGTTGAGGACGCAGAGGCCGTGGCCCGCTATGCCGAACCGTTCGTGAAGCGCGGCGGGCGGGTCCTCTTTCTTGAGCTCGGCCCCGCGGAGGTCGCCGAGCTGGCGATCCGCCACTTCAAGCTGGCTGGTACGAGCTCTCCCCGAAGCTGATTCCGCCGCGTTCCGCCGAGGTCAAACCCTTCCGGCGCAGGGGGACCGGCGCGCTCCGCAGATACTGACGAAACCCGGTCGCGCGCAGGTGGAAGCCGAAGTTCAGCCCCTCGACGTGCCACGACGGCTCCGGGTGCTCGTCGGTCGGGTCCAGCCGGTGGATGTCGGCGATCTCCAGCTGCTCGTAGAGCGGCCCGAACTCGCCGTGGATCCCCCAGGCCCGTTCGAAGACGAGGGTCGCCGGCGCGATCCAGAAGGTGAGGTGGCCGCCCGGGGCGCCCGGCTCGTCCCAGCGCACGATGTAGTCGAGGTCGATCATCAACCGCACCTGCGGCAGGGCGCCGTCGTCACTGTGCTCGGCCAGGCTCACCGCGTGGATCCGGCAGTCGTGCCACCCCATCCGCGGGTAATCCGCCTCGGTCCAGGTCGCACACGTGGTCATTTCGCCAGTATCTTCAGCTGGTCTCCACAAATCCGACATTTAGCCCGTGTCGTTCAGTCCGAAATCTTCCTCAAGAAAAGAATCCGGCGACGGCGGCACGCCGCACATGTTCGACGAGGCCGTCCCGCGCATGGGCGGCCGCGTCTGCCACGCCCGAACCGGCTGATCCGTAGGGGTGCTCCGGACGAACTGTGAATCCGTTTGAACCGTGCGCGGCTGGGTCCCGTACTGACGGGCGTCGACATGAACAGTCTGGTTTTCGGCCCTTTTCGCACGACGAAAGGTCAAGCATGAGTCGCACTCGCTATCGCGGCCCGGGACGTCCGTGGCTGTCTCGGCGGCGGGTCCTCGCCCTCGCCGCCACCGGCGTCGGCGTGTCGGCCGTCTCGGTCGCGGGGTTGAGCCTCGCCGGGGAATCCGAGACCGAGACGAAGGGTGACGGCGCCCCGCTGGTCGTCTCGATTCGCGACGCCCGGAAGGGCACCATCGATGTTTTCGCCGGCGAGAAACTGAAGACAATCACCGACAAGAAGCTCGTCGCGAGCTTGATCAAAGCCGCCGGCCGCTGACGCGAGAGGTATCGACATGTCATCACATCGCGAGGCGCCGGAGATCAGCAAGGACCCGGTGGCCGACAGTTCCGATCTATACGCCTTCGTCAGCCCGGACGACCCCGACACCGTGACGCTGATCGCCAACTACGTGCCTCTTCAGCTTCCGGCGAGCGGCCCGAACTTCTTCGAGTTCGGCGACGACGTCGTCTACGAGATCCACATCGACGCGGACGGCGACGCGCATCCCGACGTCACCTACCAGTTCCGGTTCCGCACCGAGCTGCGGAACAACAAGACCTTCCTCTACAACACCGGCCCGATCGAGTCGCTGGACAGCGAGAACTGGAATCGCCGGCAGTTCTACTCGGTGACGAAGGTCGAGCGGGGCGGCAAGAGCAAGGTGCTGGCGAACAAGCTGCCCTGCCCGCCGTGCAATGTCGGCAAGGTCTCGATCCCGGACTACGACGGCCTCGCCGCCGACGCCGTGCACAAGCTGAAGACCGGTGAGAAGGTCTTCGCCGGTCAGCGCGCCGACGCCTTCTTCGTCGACCTGGGCGCCATTTTCGACCTGGGCACCCTGCGCCCGTTCCAGGACAAGCACCTGGTGGGCCAGAACCTGTTCAACTACGCCGGCAAGGCGGTCAACGCCACCGACAAGACCAATGTGCACAGCATCGCCATTCAGATCCCGAAGCACCTGGTACGCCGCGACGGCAAGAAGAGCGTCCGCGGCCGCGACGCCGGGGCGGTCATCGGTGTGTGGACCTCGGCGAGCCGTCGCCAGGTCCAGGTTCGCAACGGCGACGGCAAGTCGGATGACGTGGTGGTCGGCCCGCAGGTGCAGGTGTCCCGGCTCGGCAATCCACTGTTCAACGAGGTCATCGTGCCGATGGCTGAGAAGGACAAGTGGAACAGCCTGCCGCCGAGCGAGGACAAGCGGTTCGCCGAGTTCGTCGCCACGCCGGAGCTGGGCGCTCTGCTGCCGGTGCTCTACCCGGGCCTGTTCGACAACCTGGCCGCGCTCAACAAGGCCGGGAAACCCCGCGCCGACCTGCTCGCGATTCTGCTCACCGGAATTCCGGACGGCCTGATCGACGGCTTCCAGAACAACACCGGCGAGCTCCAGGCCGACATGCTGCGCCTGAACACGGCCATCCCCCCGGCCGCCAAGGAGAACAAGTTCGGCGTGCTCGGCGGCGACGTGGCCGGCTTCCCCAACGGCCGGCGCATCGCCGACGACGTCGTCTCCATCTCGCTGCGCGCCATCGCCGGGGCCACCGTGCCGCTGGTCGACGCCGCCTTCAAGCCGGACGCCGCGGCCGGCCTGGTGGAGCAGGGCCTGAGCATCAAGAACTCGGGGGCCAAACCGCTCAAGAAGTTCCCCTTCCTGGGCACTCCCTTCGACGGCTTCAACAACCCGTCATGAGCCACCACACCCTCGCGCCGTCCGGCCCGGGAACGGTAATGCTCACCCTCGGGACCGGCATCGGTGCGCTGATCATTCACACCGACGACCGCTGGAACGGCCACGAGATCGAGGTCAGCCCGGTTCGGGCGCCCGGCGACCGTACGCATGCGGCCGTCCGGGCCCGCGAGGTGAGCGGTCAAGTCCTCTACTGCGTGGTCATCGACGCGCTGCCGGCGGGCTCCTACCTGATCTGGCGGAACGCCACAGAGTCGTTGACCACCGTCGAGGTACGCGGCGGGGTGGCCACCGAATACACCTGGCCGGGGTAAGACCGGGCCGCCCGAGCACGTTGCCCCGCCGCGTCACGGTCGCGGGATGGCTGAGGTCTCCTATCCGCGAACGATCGCCACGGCGGCGCTGCACGCAGCGGTCAAGAACACCTGGATCGCCGCCGCCGAACTGGCGGCGGCTCGTCCGGGTCGGTGCGGTCGCGACCGGGGTGGCGGTCGACTTCGTAGTCGCCCCGCCCCGGGATCGCGCTGTGATTGTTCGAAGGCCGGCCGACGGTGGATGCTTCGGGCCAGGCGCGGGCGCGGGCTCTCGACGTCGCCCGAAAGAGGCCTGCGGCGTTTTCGGCGTCCGAGATCCGCGGCAGCCCGCAGTTCACCTGACCTGCCTCGGCCTGTTCGCGCTGCAACATCGCGGCCAGGAATCGGCCGGCATCGCGGTCAACGACGGCACCAAGATCATGATCGACAAGGACATGGGCCGTCCCCATTCCCGGTCTTTCGTCGTAGCGGGGGTGGGCACGATGCTGCTTCGGAGACGTAAGCAGTGGTGAGGTGTGCCGCTGGACGCGCCGGACGGGGCTGAGCTGGGTCGCTTCTCTGTGCTGCTGGACATCCGTTGTGTCGCTTCCTAGCGGAAGGCGAAGAGCCGACCGCCTGAGACGTACGGGTCGGGGTCGCGGGTCAGCCGGTGCACGCCGACGCGGAAGCGGGCGTCGGACGGTGCGGTGAAGGCCAGTTCGGTGAAGCCGTTCGACGCGAAGAGGTCTCGGACGTCGGACGAGCCCGCCCGGGTCCAGACCACTGTGCCGCCCGGGGCGAGCAGACTGGGCAACGCCGCGATCGTCCGGCGCGTGTCCTCGGACGAGATATTGCCGAAGACGCCGCATGCAAGCAGAACTTCGGCGGGCGCCACCGAAATGTAGGGATCGGTTGTGCCGGCGTCCCCGGTCAGGACCGTGACGCCCTCGCCGGCCACGCGGCGGGCCCGCTCGGCGAGATCCGGATCCCATTCGACCAGCACCGCCCGGGACCCTGCGGGCAGCAGCGGCAGCACGTCCCGCCCGTCGCCGGCGCACATGCTGATCACTCGGCGGGGGCGGTCGAGCAGCGGACGCAAATACCCCCGCACCACCTCGAGCCGACGAGCCAGGGGCGAGCCCGGTACGTCGTACTCCGCATGCCAGGCGATCCAGTCCCGTGTCACCGAAGCATTCAAGCAGAACGCCGCGCCCTGGCGGGGGCGCGGCGTCTGCATGACCCGGGAGCGGGTCAGGACTATGTGGAGGACGGGTGGTCCACCGCGGCGGCCACGTCCTGGTCGACGCGCGGGTCACCCTCGTCGGCGAAGTAGTCGGCCTTGGTGGTGCCGTCCACGCCGTCCGGGGTTTTCGCGGCCCGCAGGATCAGCGTCGCGACGACCGCCACCAGCAGGTTGACCAGGACGGTTAGGAAGCCGACGTAGATCGTCCGGGCGGTGTCGAAGCCGAGGTCGGAGAGCGGGAACGCCGAGCCACCGAAGTGTGCCTTTCCGGTCGCCGCGTTCGGGATCTGCCACAGCATCCACATCGACAGGCCCATGCCGGCCACCCAGCCGGCGATCAGTCCGCCGCGATGCAGCCAGCGGGTGAACAGGCCCAGCGCCACCGCCGGCGCCGTCTGCAGGATGATGATGCCGCCGATCAACTGCAGGTCGATCGAGAACTGCGGGTCGAGGAAGACGATGCAGGCGACCGCCCCGACCTTCACCACCAGCGACGTGATCTTGGAGACCTTGGCCTCGTCGGCCGGGGACGCGTCCCGCTTCAGGTACTCCTTGTAGATGTTGCGGGTGAACAGGTTGGCCGCAGCGATCGACATGATCGCGGCCGGGACCAGCGCGCCGATGCCGATCGCGGCGAAGGCGACGCCCGCGAACCAGCCCGGGAACTGCATGTCGAACAGCAGCGGTACGACCGTGTTGCTGTCGAGCGTGCCCTCCTTGGCGCCGGGCAGCGGCTTCACCCCGGACGCGATGGCCGCGTACCCGAGAAGCGCGAGCAGACCGAGCAGGAAACTGTAGGCCGGCAGCGCCGACATGTTCCGCTTGATCACGTTGCGGTTCTTGCTGGCCAGTACGCCGGTGATGCTGTGCGGGTAGAGGAACAGCGCGAGCGCGGAACCGAGTGCCAACGTGATGTATTGGATCTGGTTGTTGGCGTTCAGGGTGATGCCGTCGTTCGGATTCGGTGAGGCGTTGAACTTCGCCTCGGCCGCGTCGAAGATGCTGCCCCAGCCGCCCAGCTTGGTCGGCAGATAGATGACCGCCACCAGGATCACGATGTAGATCAGCGTGTCCTTGACGAAGGCGATCAGGGCGGGCGCCCGCAACCCCGACTGATAGGTGTACGCGGCGAGGATCGCGAACGCGATGATGATCGGCGCGTGCCTCGCGAGCGTGCTGTCGCCGGTCACGCCCATCGTCTTGAGCACCGCTTCGATGCCGATCAACTGCAGGGCGATGTACGGCATGGTCGCGACGATGCCGGTGATGGCGACGAGCAGCGCCAGCGTGGGCGAGTCGAACCGGGTCCGCACGAAGTCGGCCGGTGTGACGAAGCCGTGCCGGTGCGACACCGACCAGAGCCGAATGAGGATCAGGAAGAACAACGGATAAATGACGATCGTGTACGGGACGGCGAAGAACCCGGCCGCGCCGGCGCCGAAGATCAGAGCGGGTACAGCGACAAAGGTGTACGCCGTGTAGAGGTCCCCGCCGATGAGGAACCAGGTGATCCACCCGCCGAAGCTGCGGCCCCCCAGACCCCACTCGTCGAGGTGCTCCATGTCCTTGGGCGCCCGCCAGCGCGCCGCGACGAAACCCATGCCGCTGACCAGCAGGAAGAGGAGCGTGAAGACGACGATCTCGGTGATGTGGTCGCGCATGGCGTCACCTCCTCGTCATGCGGTAGACGAACGTCGTGGTGGTCACGCCGACGAGGATGAACGAGAACTGCAGCCAGTAGAACGCGGGAAAGCCCCACAACCGGGGCGAGTCATGGTTGAACAGGGGCGTCAGAACCGGCAGCACGATGGACGGCAGGAGCAGCCAGTTCCACCGGCTGCGATCGCTGCGGGCTGCGGGCACCGCTTTCGGCGTCTCGGGGTCCGCCATCAGCCGTACCTCCTAGTAACTGTGGAGTCGATCACAGTCACGCTAACGAGGCAGGGGCAGCACAAGCGATCATCATGCGCCGAACGGCGTACAAACTGCGCCGAGCGGCATCCAAAAGGTTCGATGGTACGGAGCTCCCGGACCAGCGAACGCCCAGGCCGGGGCGGCACGTCGACGACGCGCCGCCCCGGCTGCGGTCAGGGGGTCCAGAGGCCCGTCGCGACGGCCTTGGTGAGGGAAGCGTTGGTGTCGTCGCCGTCGAGGGACCACATCATGGCGCCGCCGAGGCCCTTGGTGCGGATCCACAGGGTCTTCTGCAGGAGCGCGGCCGGGTCGTCGTAGGTCCAGAACGTGGTGCCGTCGAAGAGCCAGGCGTGGCCGGACTTCAGGTCTCGGTAGGTCCGGAAGCCGGAGAGCGTCTTCACCGCCTTGTAATCCTCGGTGCCGGCGGCGAACTTCCCGGGCGCCGGGCCGGTGGCCGCGGCGAAGAGCCCGTTGCCGCCTGCGGTGATGCCCGTCCAGCCTTGGCTGTAGTAGGGCAGGCCCAGGACGAGCTTCTGGCGGGGTGCGCCCGCCTTCAGCCAGGAGTTGACCGCCACCTCGGAGGAGAAGTCCGGATTGTCGGGCGTGCCGTTCGGGACATGTAGGGCCGACTGCTGGTTCGTCCGGCTTTCCCACGAGCCGTGGAAGTCGTAGCCCTGGACGGTGGCGAAGTCGAGGTACTTGAAGATCTTGCCCTCGAAGCCGGCGTCGATCTTCGCGGGCGCGGCGGGCAGGAACGCGGTCAAGTCGTAGTGCTTCTTCGTCGTCCTGGACAGCTTGTCGAGCTGGGCGCGGAACTCGGCCGTCAGCAGGGTGAAGTTCTGCTTGTCCTCGGGGCGGATGATGTTGCCGACCTCGCCCGCGGAACCGGGCCACTCCCAGTCGAGGTCGATGCCGTCAAGAATTCCCGCGGCCACGCCGGTGGGTAGGTCAGGCAGGTTGCCCTTGATCCAGAGGTCCACGCAGGAGGAGACGAGTTTCTTGCGGGACGCGTCGGTGCGGGCGGCGTCGGAGAAGTATTTCGAGCCGGTCCAGCCGCCCAGCGAGATGAGGACGCGCAGGCGAGGGTTCTTGGCCTTGAGCTCGGCGATCTGGTTCAGGTTGCCCGAGATGGGCTGGCCGGCCACGTCGGCGACACCGTCGACGCTCAGTTCGGCGGAGAACGGGGTCTGCCAGTCGGCCCACGGGTCGGCCGAGGCGCAGACACCGTCGGCGGTGACCGGGCCGAACGCGTAGTTGATGTGGGTGAGCCGGGACGCGGCGCCGGAGTTCTGCACCTTGGCCAGCTGGAAATCGCGGCCGTAAATGCCCCACTGCGTGAAGTATCCGACCTTGACGTAGGGCTTGACGCCTGCTTGAGCGGGTGTCACTGCGGCCGTCGATGCCACTGCGGCGACGACCGCGGCGGCGAGGAGACGGCGGGTCCGAACGCGCATGGGCCCTCCAGGGGGCGAAACGTTGAACAAAGTTTCCTAATCGAGGAAGCTAAACGTCTCGCCCCGGAGAATCAATGGGTCAACGGAGATGCGCTGTTTCGTTGACCGAGCGCACCGCGATGTTGCCGTCCGGCCAGACATCCATCGTGGACACGCCGGCCGCGTCGAGGTAGAGCCGATGCAGGAAGGCGTCGGAGGCCGCCAGCGCGTCCCGAAGGATCAGCTTGATCGGCGAGACGTGCGAAACCACGACGACCACCCCACCGGCGTACGACTGCAGGACCGTCGCCATCGCCCCACGCACACGCTTCGCCGCCGCCTGGAACGACTCGCCACCCGGCGGCGCGACGCCGGTCGAGTCGAGCCACGCCGCCATCTCACGCGGCCAGCCCTCCTGTACCTCGGCGAAGGTCAACCCCTCCCAGACCCCGAAGTCGACCTCGATCAGGTCGTCGACGATCGTCACCGGGACGCCGCCGACCTCGGCCGAGATCAATTCAGCCGTACGCACGCAGCGGCTCAGCGGCGAGCTGACGATCGCCGTGACGTCACGCGCGATGCCGGCCACCCGGCCACCCGCCGCCATCGCCTGCGCCTGACCCTCGTCGGAGAGGGGCACGTCACCCCGGCCCGAGTAACGACCCTGCTGAGTCAGCGCGGTCTCGCCATGCCGCACCAGGATGAGCCGGGTCGCGTCGTCGAGCGAGGGCGGCGCCCAGGAGCGGGGAGACGGAGCCGGAGCCGGTGCGGGGAGGATGTCGGACACGGGCTTGCCGGCGGCCTTGTCCATCGCGCGGTTGGCCAGCGCGTCGGCCAGCTTGTTGCGCTCGCGCGGGATCCATTCGAAGGTCACCTTGCCCACCCGCGCGACGAGCTGGGCCGCTTCAGCCGCGAGCGGCCGCAGACCCGCGTTCTTGATCTGCCAGCGCCCCGACATCTGCTCGACCACGAGCTTCGAGTCCATCCGCACGCCGACCTCGGTGGCACCCAGTTCGATCGCGCCCTTGAGCCCCTCGATCAGGCCTGTGTATTCGGCGACGTTGTTCGTGGTCACGCCGAGCGAGCCGGAGCGCTCGAGCAGCACCTCGCCGTCGATGTCGAGCACCACCGAGCCGTACCCGGCCGGTCCTGGATTTCCCCGGGACCCGCCGTCGGCCTCGACGAAGACTCTCACAGGCCGGACTCCCGGGTGCGGACCATGATGCGGCGGCACTCCTCGCAACGGACCACGTCGTCGGGCGCGGCTGCTTTGACGCGGGCCAGGTCGGCGCCGTACAGCTCGATGCGGCAGCCCCCGCAGCGCCCGGACTGGAACAGCGCGGCACCCAGCCCCGAGTCCAGCCGGATCTTGTCGTAGAGGGCGACCAGGTCGCTGGGCAGGTCGGCCGAGAGCGGACCGCGCGACGAGGTCTTGAACTCCTGCTCCTTGGTGATGTCGGCCAACGCCTCGTCACGCCGCCGCTCGGCCGCGTCGCGCCGCTCGACCGCTCCGCTCAGCCGGCTGCGCACCTCGGCCAGGGCCGCCTCGGCCGACTCCTTCTGCTCCATCAGCTCGAGCTCGGAGTCCTCGAGCTCGGACTGCCGCCGGTTCAGCGTGGCCAGCTCATGTTGCAGGCCCTCGATCTCGCGCAGCGCGCCCCCGGCGTCGAGCCTTTTCTGGTCGCGGTCCTTGCGCAGGCGTACCTGCTCGATGTCCTTCTCGAAGCGGCTGATGTCGCGGTCGAGGTCGTCGACGGCGACCTGGGCCCGCACGCGTTCGTCCTCCAGCGCGGAGAGCTCCCGCGCCACGGCGTCGATCTCGGCGAGCTCGGGCAGCGACTTCCGCCGGTGCGCGAGCTGGGCGAGGGTGGTGTCGACGGCTTGCAGGTCGAGCAAACGGCGCTGGGCTTCCGGCGAGGCCTTCACAGCAGGGGCTCCTTCTTTTCGGGGACGTCCCTGGCGTGCACGGTCCAGGGGTCGGTGTCCACATCAGACACGTTGGTTTCGGCGCCGAACTCCTCGCGCAACCAGGCCGCGACGTCGTCGAGCCAGGGGCGCTCGGTCGCCCAGTGCGCGGCGTCGACCAGGGCTGGGCCGTCCTCGGCGAGGTGTTCACTCGCCGGGTGATGGCGAAGATCGGCACAAAGGTACGCGTCGACGCCCGCCCGGGTCGCGTCGGCCAGGAACGAGTCGCCCGCGCCCCCGCAGACAGCCACCGTACGCAGCACTCGACCCGGGTCGCCGGCGGCTCGCACCCCGGCCGTGGTGGTCGGCAGGCGGGTCGCCACGAAGCCGGTGAACTCGGCCAGGTCCATCGGATCGGGAAGCTCGCCGATGCGGCCGATGCCCCGGCCCGCACCCGCGGCGGCACCCGCGGCCGGCACGAGGGGGCGCAGGTCGCGCAGGTCGAGGAGGGCGGCGAGCGCGTCGGAGACCCCCGGGTTGGCCACGTCGGCGTTCGTGTGCGCGACGTAGAGCGCCACGTCCTGCCGGATCAGCCGGTGAATGACGCGGCCCTTGTAGGTGTCGGGCGCGATCGACGAGACCGGCTTGAGCAGCAGGGGGTGATGGGCCACGATCAGGTCGGCCCGCTCGGCGAGCGCCTGGTCGACCGTCTCGGGCACGCAGTCGACGACGCAGAGCACCCGGCGGACCGGACGCTCGTAATCGCCGAGCACCAGCCCGACCCGGTCCCACGATTCCGCCCACTCGCGCGGATAGCGCTGGTCGAGGGCGTTCACCACGTCGAGGACGGTGGGTGCTGCGGCGGTATCGGTCACGGCCGCCAACTCTATCCGGCCGGGGGCGGCGAACAGCCAGGACAGGCCTAGCCCGGCTCCGACCGGCTGCCGCTGCTCATCGTCACCGGGTTGCTGACCGCCTGCAGGGCACGCCGCCACGGGAACTGGCTGCGGAACCGGTCGGTCTGGCCCGGGTTGCCGAGTCGGCAGACGTCCTCGCCGTAGAGCACGTGCACACCCCAGTCCCGCAGCTTGGCGAGACTCTCGTGCAGCGCGGGGTGCAACGCCATGACCCGATTCGTGTACGGGACGACGGCGGTGGGCACGCCGTACCCGTAGCCCTCGACCAGCAGGCCGAGAACCAGGGTGTCGGTGATGCC
>DASRYP010000906.1:0-4133 GCA_035687165.1 Actinoplanes sp.
GTGGCGAACAGCACCCAGCGACCGGCCGCGGTGTTGTAACGGACCGGTTTCCCCGAGGTGAGATCCATCCGGCGACACTATCCCTGAGCAGGCGGTTCGGGAATCCGCCGCGTGACTGGTCACGCGGTACGGCGGGCCAGCTCAAGGCCGGTCCCGACCGTCGTCGGGGGCCGGCTGGTTCAGGGTGCGGGCGGCGTGTTCGCCCCCGCATGCCAAGAATTACTCGATCGGATCACCAAGAACGCCGCGCGCTGTGCGGCGGCGCTCGACAAGACCTGAGCCTAGGGTTGGTCGCATGATGCGTGCAGCCGTCTTCACCGAGCCAGGACCCGCGTCCGTCTTGAAGATCGTCGATCGGGACCTGCCGACCGCCGGACCCGGCGAGGTCCGGGTCCGGATCGTTCTCTCGGGCGTCAACCCCACCGACACCGGCACCCGGGCGGGCCGCGGCGTGCCGGACGGGGTCCCGCCGCCGCGCGTGCCGAACCAGGACGGCTCCGGTTTGGTGGACGCGGTCGGCGACGGCGTGACCGGGCTGGAACCGGGCGACCGCGTCTGGGTGTGGGACGCCGCCTACCGCCGCGCGGACGGCACCGCGCAGCAGTATGTCGTCCTGCCCCGGCGTCAGGTGGTGCGGATGAACGAGGATGTCCCGTTCGAGGTCGGCGCCGCTCTCGGCATCCCGGCCCTGACCGCGCACCGCTGCCTCACCCTCGGCAGCGACGGCCCCGACCGGCTCGCGCCCGGCGCACTGGCGGGCACGACCGTGCTGGTGACCGGCGGCGCGGGGGCGGTCGGCAACGCCGCGATCCAGCTCGCGAAGTGGGCCGGCGCGACCGTGCTGACCACCGTGTCGTCCAAGGAGAAGGCCGACCTGGCGATGGCCGCCGGTGCCGACACGGTGATCAACTATCGCGAGGAGGACGTGGTCGCCCGGGTGCGCGAGTTGAGCGAGACCGGACCGAACATCGTCATCGAGGTCAGCACCGAGAATGTGCGTCAGGATCTGGCCGTGGTCGCCCCGAGCGGCAACATCGCCATCTACGTCGCCGGCGAGGTGACGATCCCGAGCTTCAAGGCGATGCTCAAGAACGTCAGCCTCGACTTCGTGCTGACCTACACCACCACCGAGCAGGAGAAGGACGACGCCGTGAGCGCGGTGGCCGAGGCGGTGAACTCGGGGGCGTTCCGGGTGGGCGTCGAGGCCGGGCTGCCGGTCCTGCGCTATCCGTTCGCGCGGATCGCCGCCGCGCACGAGGCCGTCGAGCGGCACGCGGTCGGCAAGGTGGTCGTCGAGGTCACGGAACCCTAGCCAGGAGCGCGTCGGCCACCCGCTCGACGCCCTTGCCGTCGACCGCCGACCAGGCTCGCCGGGCCAGTTCGGTGCGGGCGTCCGCGTCGGTGAGCAGGCCGCGCAGCGACTCGACGGCGTCGTCGCCCAGGTGACCGAGCCGACCGAGCCCGGCGCCGAAGCCGCGCGCGACCGTCCGGTCGTACCCGAGGATCTGGTTGTCGACGACCCAGACGAGCGCGGCCGGCAGACCGAGGCAGAGCAGCTCCCAGGTCGACGTGCCGCTGGCGCTCACCGCGAGGTCGGCCCCGGCGAGCAGCTTGGGCAGGTCGTCGGTGGGCGGGATGATCTCGAGGCGCTGTTCGTCGCCCGGCACCACGGCGTGCAGTTCCTCGCGCAGGCTCTCATTCGCGCCGATGATCGTCGCCTCGAACGGCACGCCGGTGCGGACGAGCAAGCCGGCGATCTCGGGAGCGGCCCGATAGGCGTCCGTCCCGCCGAAGAAGGCCACGACCTTGGGCGTACGCGAGGAGGTGTGCACCGACGGGGTCAGCGGACGCAGGTGCCGCACCGAGCCGCGCAGCAGCGCGTAGTCGAGCCCGGCCAGGCCCAGCGCGTCCGCGACCGTGATCACCGCGTCGAGGTTCTGGTCGACGTAAATGTCCGCGGTCTGTCCCCGGAAGTCCCCGTCCACGATGGCGAGCACGGGCCGCCCGGTCTCGCGGACCGCCACCGAATGCCGCGGCGGCAGCGTGTACGAGTCGATGACCAGCGCGTCCAGCTCGAGTCGCTCGACGGCCGCGACCAGGCCCACCTCGTCCAGCGGCGGCGGTTCCCAGGGCAGGCCGCGCTGGGTGAGCTGGGCCTCCGCCCACTCCACGCCGCCGAGGTCGCTCAGGAAGCGCACCCCGACGCCGCGGGAGACCAACTCCTCGGCCAGCGCGACGCACCGGACGAGATGCCCGACGCCGGTGCGGGCACCGGCGTCGCAGCGAATTCCCACAGTTGCCACTTTTACGCCTGCACCAGAGCCTTCTGGAGGACGTGCGCGTTGAGCTCGATCAGGTCGGGGCGCCCGGCCAGCCAGTCGGCGAGTTCGCGCACCGAGATCGGCTCGTCGCCGAAGTGGCCCACGATCGCCTCGATGAGCTTCCAGTCGTCCTCGGTGTCCAGCGTGAGGCGCAGGTGCGACAGGTCGGGCTGCATGGTCAGCCCGATCACGTCGAAGTCGTCGGCGTGCGTGTAGATGTACGACGTCACGTGCGTGCGGTGGTGGTCGGTGGCCAGCGAGTCGACGGCGCGCAGCACCGGCGTCCGGACGACCTCGACGTCCAGGCCGCGCGGCAGAGTGCGAGTGATCGACGTGGTCAGGTAGTCGACGCCGGCCGAGGTGAAGACGCGGTGGGCGAGCGCGACCAGGTGCGGGTCGAGCAGCGGGCAGTCGGCGGTGAACCGCATGACGACGTCGCTCTCGTGCTGGTCGAGCACGCCCAGGAACCGGGTGAGCACGTCGTCGACCGGGCCGCGATAGCAGGGGATGCCGATCGCGGCGCACTCGGCCACGACGGCGTCGTCGGCCGGCTCGATCGTGGTCGCCACAACGAGCTTGTCGAGGACCCCACTCTGCTGAGCCGACCGGACGACGCGCTCCAGGACGCTGCGGCCGCCGAGCTGGCGCAGCACCTTGCCGGGGAGGCGCGACGAGCCCATCCGGGCCTGGATGATGCCGAGGGTTGTCATTGAAGTCCTTTTCGAAGGCGGTTCCGTGCCTTGCGGGCGACACCGAGACCGAGCTTCGCGGCACGGTAGGTCACCGAGCCGCTGAAGAGGGCGATTTTCTCGCGAGCCTTACGAAGTTCTTTGTCCCGTTTGTTGAGCTCACGCTCGTACCACTGAGCGCGGGAGGTGGCGTCGGCGATCTGCCGCCGCAACGCCCGCAGCTGCTCCTCGTGCTCCCGGCGGGAATCCGGGAGCGGCAGTTCCTCGTCGGCCGGGACCTGCGGGACGTCGTCGGGCAGGCCCGCGGCGCCGTGCAGGATCGTGGTGAGGGTCTGCAGGTCGGTGGCGGCGGGCCAGGGGTGTGCGTAGCCCCCACCGAGCAGCGTCTGGGCGAACCGGCGGATCACGTCGGTCTGCGCGGGGACGCTGGGGTCCAGCCAGGCGTAGGTGTCGTGGTGCACCACGACGTTGTCGGCGGTCGCCCCGGGCAGTGCGGCGATCCAACCGGTGAGGAGGCGTCGCAACACCGGCAGGTCGTGCCGCAGGCTCGCGGCGAGCAGCAACTCCTCGAGGAGCCGGCCCGCGGGCAGCGCCCCGTTCAGCGCGCTCAGGTCGCGGCCGGGGGCCTCGCGCAGCACGCGGCGTGTCCAGGCGCCGTCGGGGCCGGGGGCCAGCTCGATGACCGGGCCGTCACCGGCGAGTACGGGCGGCAGGGCGAGCACGGCCGAGGGGCGGGGCGCGCGATGGGCGACGACCAGCCAGGCGGCGGCGAACTCGGGGCCCAGGCCACCGCGTACAGCGGCGGCGGCGAGCCGACGGGGGTCACTGAGGACGGCCTTGTCGGTGTACGCCTGACCGACCGCCCCCGCGGCGACGGCGGCCAGCGTGTCGGCCGGGCCGTCCTGCAACGCGTTCGGAGTGGCGATCAGCGTCGGCGCCTCGGGCACCGGCCAGGCCGTGCCCAGCCAGTCGATCGCGAGACCCTCGGCGGCGAGCCGGCCGGCCAGCCGGGTCGGGTTGCCGGGCTTGGTGTCGAACTCGCCCAGCGGCCGCCACGCGCTGTCGGTCTGCGCCGAGGTGTGGGTGGCCGGGTCGACGAGCCGGTGCACGCCCAGCTCGTTCT
>DASRYP010000907.1:0-2515 GCA_035687165.1 Actinoplanes sp.
GCCGAGACCTGCCGGGTCGCGGGGACACTCGGCTTCACCGGCTACGGCGGCAACTGCCGCTCGCACGGCACGAGCTCCAGCTATCTGGTGTGGCGCTCGATCTGGCGGGAACTGCTCGAGATCGACCCGGCCAGCTCCCTCGACGCGCAGCGGGCTGCCCTGACCGAGCGGGTCGCCCGCTACGACGGCACGGGTCAGCGGGCGCCGCTGGTGGCCGCCGTCATGGACCTGCCGATGCCGGACAACGGCCTCACCGCTCAGCTCGACCCGGCCGGCCGCGACGAGCTGCTGCGGTCCCTGCTCCTGTCCTGCCTGCGGGAACGCGCCGCGAGTGGTCCGCTCGTGTTGCTCCTCGAGGACTGCCACTGGATCGATCCCGCCTCGCAGAATCTGCTCGAACTTCTGGTCGGTCATCTCGCCGACCTTCCGGTGCTGCTGCTGGCCACCTCGCGCGAGCCCGCGGCCGGCCCGTTGGCCAAGGTCAGCCATGTGGCCGACCTGACGCTGAACCAGATGACGAGCACCGACGCCCGGCGGCTCGCGGAGCTGCGGCTCCGGGATCGCTACGGGCGGGACGCCGAGATCACCGGCAAGCTGGTCGGGCAGATCGACGAGCAGACCGGCGGGAACGCCTTCTACATCGAGGAACTGGTCGCCTACCTGCACGGCAACGGCGTCGACCCGGCCGACCCGGTGGGACTCTCCGCGCTGCACCTGCCCGACAGTCTCCAGCGGCTCGTGATGGCCCGCATCGACCAGCTCTCCGACGACGAGAAGGCGACCATCAAGGTGGCCAGCGTGATCGGCCGCCGTTTCCAGGCACCGTGGATCACTTCGGTCTATCCCGCGGCCGGTTCATCCACGCAGGTCGCAGCCAATCTGCACCGGCTGCACGAACTCGACCTCACCCCGCGCGTCGGCACCGAGCCCGAATACCAGTTCAAGCACCCGATCACCCAGGAAACGGCCTACCAGAGCATCACGTACGACACCCGGGCCGCCCTGCACGAACGCGCCGCACATCTGATCGAGGAGACCTACGCCGACCGCATCTTCCAATACGTGGACGTGCTCGCCCACCACTATGCCCACACCGATCGTCCCGACAAGCAACGACTGTGGTTCCGGGCGGCCGGCGACCGGGCCAAGGCGATCTTCGCGAACGAGACCGCGACCCAGTATTACGGACGTCTGCTGCCGCTGCTGCCCGAGGCCGAACAGGCGGCGCTGCACATCGAGATCGGCACTGTGCACCACCACACCGGGCAGTGGAACGAGGCCGAACGGCACTACCGGCTGGCGATGCGAGCCGCCGAGGCGACCGAGCGCCGGGACATCGTCTCCGCCGGGCAACGCCAGCTCGGCGACCTGCTCATCCACAGCAGCTCGCACGCCGAATCGGTGAGCTGGCTGGAGCGCGCCCTCGTCGGCTTCGAACACCTCGGCGACGCCGTCGGCCTGTCCCGCACGATGGACCGGATGACGTTCGTGCTGTACCGCCAGGGCGAGTACGGCGATGCGATCGACATGGCCCGCCGGGCCCTCGCGATGGCGACCGAGGCGGGCGACCTGTCGGCCATGTGCGGCGCGCTGAACCACATCGGTCTGTGTCAGCTCAACACCGGCCGGCCGGAGGAGGCGCTCGCCCACCTGCGACGAGCGTTCGACACCGCACAGCAGGCCGGCGACCGGCACTGGATGCTGCAGAGCGCCGGCAACGTGGGCTGGGCGTACCAGCGCAATGCCGACCATGTGCAGGCGATCGCCTCCTACCGACGGGCTCTGGACGTGGCGAGCGACATCGGCGCGCGCCATTCGGCCAGCATCACCGTCGGCAACATCGGCGAGATCTACCGGGAAGAGGGCGACTTCGCGCGGGCCAAGCTCTGCGCGATGCACTCGCTGCGAGTCGCCGTGGAACTGCGTGACTTCATGACCCTCGTCGACCAGGTGACCGGGCTGGGTACGATCGCCGCCGCCGAGGGACGACCGGACGAGGCGCAGCGGCTGCTGGAGCGCGTGATTCCGCTGGCCCGCGAACTCGACTCCCCCTACTACCTCTGCGAGTCGCTGCACCGGCTGGCCCGGCTGCACCTGAACGCCGGCCGCCCGACGGTGGCGGAGCGGTTGAACTCCGAGGCACTGCGCGTCGCCGAGGAGCACGACGAGCGAGAAACCCAGATCGGCGCGTACGTCCTGGCCGTCCGGCTGCGGATCGACGACGGCCAGATCGAGCCCGCTTTCGCGGCCGGGGCGTTGCGCAAGGCAGCCGAGCGATGGACCGAGCCCCACGAGGTAGCGGCCCTGCTGGACGCCGCCTGGCAGGCGAACCCGGCGGACGAGGACGCCCGCCGCAAGGCCGCCGAGATCTACGAGCGGTTGTACGCGCGGGCGCCCCGCTTGGAGTATCGGCACGCTTACCGGCGGCTCACGGGCGTGCGACTGCCACCCGGCCCGCCGCTCCCGGCCCTTCCCCAGTGGATCGTCGCCGAGACCGGCCCCGACCTCGAGACGC
>DASRYP010000908.1:0-6663 GCA_035687165.1 Actinoplanes sp.
CAGGCTGCCCCGGCCCTAGCTGCCCCGGCCCTGGCTGTCCCGGCCCACCTTGCTGCGGCCCACCCCGCTGAGGCATGCCCTGCGGCGGAACTCCGCGCTGGGGAACGCCTTGGGGCGGCATGCCCTGCAGCGCAACACCCTGGGGCGGAACACCTTGCGGGGGTGCACCACGCGGGGGAACGCCCTGCGAGGGTGCACCAGGTGGCGGAACATTTTGCGGAGGAGCACCACGCGGCGGAACATTTTGCGCAGGAGCACCACGGGGCGGGACACCCTGAGGTGGCACCCCGGCCCGGCTCGACGCGGGAGCCGGACGTCCGCCCGAGATCTGCCCCGGACCGCCCGGAACCTGCCCCGGACCGGCACCCGGCTGCGCCTGCCGGAACTCGCCACTGCCGCCCTGCCACCCGGGAGCCTGCGCGGCACCGGAGTCGGCGCCGAGCGCGGGAAAGTCGTCGACAGGCGCGTCGTCCGGCCCCGGAGCGACGCGGCCCGACTTGCTGAACCGCGTCTCGCCGGCCAGCGTGCCCGGCCCGATCGCCCCGCGCCGCTCCTTGGCGGTGCGCAGGTCGTCGAGCCAGCCGGTCTCTTCCTGGCCGACGACCGCGGGCTCGTCCGGCTGCGGTTCCGGACGCCCTCGGCCGAAGCGGCGACCCTTGCGCCCGCCTCCCTGCTCGTCGCGCGGGTCAGCGTCGTCGTCGGGCCGATCGGCACCGCGCGGGGTCACGGCTGTTCCTCTCCGGCGGCTGTGCCGCTGTCGTCTGCCCGATCCGTCCCGGCCGGGAGGGTCGAGCCCGGATCGGCGAGGCTACCAGGACCGGCTGTGGTCGCGCTCCCACCGGAAGCGGCCAGCTCCGGAACGGCGTCCGTCGATACGGACCGGTCGTGCTCCGGATCAGCCGCGTCGTGGGTCGTGGACTGCTCCGGGGTGGGTTTCGCGGCCCGGGGCGTGGCGGCGCGGCCCCGCACGATGCGCCGCAGCCGGGGTACCCGCTCGCCCATCGCCCGCTCGGCGCCGTGGTCGGTCGGCCGGTAATACTCCGTGTCGGCCAGATCCTCGGGCAGATATTGCTGCGTGACCACCCCGCGGGGGTCGTCGTGCGGATAGCGATAACCACGACCGTGCCCGAGCCCGCGTGAGCCGGGGTAATGCGCGTCGCGCAGGGCCGCCGGCACCGCGCCGCCGCGCCCCGCCCGTACGTCGGCCATCGCCGCACCGATCGCGGTGGTCACGCTGTTGGATTTCGGGGCGGTGGCCAGGTGCACCACGGCTTGGGCCAGATTGAGCCCGGCCTCGGGCAGGCCCACGTTCTGCACGGCCTGGGCCGCCGCGGTCGCCACCAGCAGCGCCTGCGGGTCGGCCATGCCGACATCCTCGCTCGCGAAGATCACGATGCGCCGGGCGATGAACCTCGGGTCCTCGCCGGCGACCAGCATGCGGGCCAGCCAGTGCAGCGCCGCGTCGGGGTCGCTGCCCCGCATGCTCTTGATGAACGCGCTGGTCACGTCGTAGTGCGCGTCGCCGGCACGGTCGTAGCGCACGGCGGCCACGTCGACCGCCTTCTCCGCGGTCGCGAGGTCGATCTCCTTGACCCCCTGGGCGGCGGCCGAGCCCGCGGCGGCCTCGAGCGCGGTCAGCGCCTTGCGCACGTCGCCGGACGCGAGGCGTACGAGATGCTCCTCGGCCTCGGTGGTGAGCGTGACCGCGCCACCCAGCCCACGCTCGTCGGCGACCGCACGGCGCAGCAGGCCACGGACGTCGTCCTCGTCGAGTGCCTGCAGGGTGAGCAGCACGCAGCGCGACAGCAGGGGCGAGATGACCGAGAAGTACGGGTTCTCGGTGGTCGCCGCAAGCAAAGTGACCGTCCGGTCCTCGACGGCGGCGAGCAGCGAGTCTTGCTGGGTCTTGCTGAACCTGTGCACCTCGTCGATGAAAAGGACGGTCGGCGGGCCCCCGTGGCGGCGTTCGCGGCGGGCCGTGTCGATCACCGCGCGGACGTCCTTGACCCCGGCCGAGAGCGCCGACATGGCGACGAACTTACGGTTGGTGGCACCGGCGACGAGGTGGGCGATGGTGGTCTTGCCGGTGCCGGGCGGGCCCCAGAGGATGACCGACATCGGGCTGGCCCCGGTCACCAGCTGACGCAGCGGCGCACCGGGGGCGAGCAGATGTTCCTGCCCGACCAGCTCGTCGAGGGAGGCGGGTCGCATGCGCACCGGCAGAGGGGCGTCCGCGGCCGGAGCGGTGAAGCCGTCGGCCTGCGGGGCGCCCGGCTGAGCCAGGGAGAAAAGCCCGTCCGTGTTCATCGCATCAGCCATCGGGAAAGACAGTACCGGCCCGTCGGCACGTGTCTGAAACGCACGTACCGGCGGGCCGGGGGCGGGCCGGGCCAGGGTGGGGCCACCGGTGGCTCGCGAGGAGGGCCTGAGCAGGGGATCAGCCGCGGCCGGGGCGGCGGCCGGAGAAGCGGCGGCCGGAGCCGGTGCCGTTGCCGGCCCGGGGCCCGCTGCCGACGCCGGCGAGGTAGAGCGCCAGGAGAAGCAGGCCGAGCGAGGCCATCGTCGAGAAGTTGAAGAGGTCGGGGGCGCCCAGGTTGGTGTCGAAGAGATCGAGCAGCAGCCAGATGCCGAACACGATCGCGGCGGCGATAGCAAGCATTGTATTTTCCTCCGGGGGGTGAGAGCTCTGTCACGCCAAGTACCCCAGCGGCCGCCATGTCCAAACTCCACCGTGAAGTGGGTGGTCACGCCAACGAATTGACCGCCTTCGCGATGACGAGGACGGCGATCAGCAGCGCGATCGCCGATTCCAGTGCCATCACGGACTTCGCCCACCGCGACATCGGCAGGGTGTCGGTCGGGCTGAACGCGGTCGCGTTGGTGAAGGCGACGTACAGGTAGTCGAGGAAGTGCGGCTCCCAGTCCTTCGGTGCCAGCTCCGGCGAGGTCATCGGCGGGAAGAGCAGGTCCGGGTACGGGTCGGTGCCGTGGGCCCGCTCCGCCGGGCCACCCCGGTCGAGCTGCCAGAACCAGACCGCGAACGAAAGCACGTTGAGCAGGTAGATCGCGGCGCCGACCGTGATCAGCTCGGCTGCCGTGCCGGTGTCGCGCCCGGTCAGGATGTCGCGTACCAGCATCGCCACCGACCACGCGTTGCCGAGGCTGGCCACGGCGATCAGAGCGAGGCCGAGCATCCGCAGCACCGGGGTGTCGCGCCTCATCCGTACCGGATCGGCGGCGAGCAGCACCCCCACCATCGCCACCTCGATCGCCGGCAGCACCCAGCGCGAGCCGAGCGTGAGCCCGTTGGGCAGCAGCACCTGAATCGCGATCATCACGCTGACCGCGAGCGCCGCCGGCCAGCCGGGTTCGTTCTGGGTGCTGCGCCGCCAGGCAGGCACGAGGACCTCGTCGGCGAGTCGCTCGAGTTCGTTCTCTCCGTCGTTCACCGGCTCATCATCGTCCCGTGCCCGATCATGGCGAAACAGATCAGACGGCCGGGTTCCCCGGCCACCTGCGGGCCCCGCTCGCCGACCTCGCCCCATGCGTCGCTCGTCGGCGCTACCGGACCAGTCTCACATGTCCGACACTGGACGCAACCGGGTGCGCAGCACGGTGCGGGCGAGCGAGATGTCGAGCCGCACGTCGAGCGGCCGCGGTCCGAGCCCGGCCTCGCTGCTGAGACCGACGGGCAGCGCCGACGGATCGAGCCCGAGCGAGCGGGCGATCAAGTGGCCGAACTCGGCCCGGGAGACCGCCTCGGGGCCGGCGACGTTCAGGATGCCGGCGAAGCGGGAGTCGGCGAGTTCGAGCAGCGCGGCGGCCAGGTCGTCGACGTGGACCGGGCAGCGGATCTCGTCGGTGTGGAGCAGGCCCGGCCGCTGCCCATCGAGCAGGCCGAGCACCAGTTTCTCCTGCTTGCCGTCGCCGGTGCCGTAGATCAGCGACGTACGCACGACGACGGCGGACGGGTCGATCGCGGTGACCGCGGTCTCGGCCGCCGCCTTCGCCGCGCCGTAGAGCGTCACCGGCGTGGGCGAGTCGTCCTCGGTATAGGGAGTGGGCCGGCCGGCGTGCAAGGCGTCGCTCGAGACGTGGACCAGCCGAGCCCCGACGGCGGCCGCTTCGGCGGCCACCGTGGCCGCTCCGTCCGCCGAGACCCGCCAATCGCCCCAGGTGCTGTTGATGACCAGCTTCGGACGTACGGCCGAGATGAGAGCACGCACAGCCTTGCGGTCGGTGATGTCGACCGGGACCCAACCGCCGGCCGAGGTGGTGGCAGTGCCCACCACCGCGTGGCCGGCGGCCGCCGCCTGACGGGCCACCACGGAACCGAGATAACCGGACGCGCCGACGATGAGGGTGCTCATGACGCGCCTCCGCCGGCATGCCCTCCTGGCACGGACAGTTCGCTGACTACGGTGTGGTCGCTCATGCCCGTATCAGATCAGTTCGAGTGTTCCACGGGAACAGCTTGCCCGTCCGTGCCCGGCAGGGCGGCAGTCGGCTTGGGCTTCGCGTCGATGCCCGCCTCGAGCCGCTGCTGCGCCGTGATCGGGGTGGGGGCCGTGGTCAGCGGGTCGTAGCCGCCGCGGGTCTTCGGGAACGCGATGACCTCACGGATCGACTCGTTGCCGGAGAGCAGCATGCAGGTGCGGTCCCAGCCGAATGCGATGCCGGCGTGCGGCGGCGGACCGTACTTGAACGCCTCGAGCAGGAAGCCGAACTTGTCCTGGGCCTCCTCGGGTGAGATGCCGAGCAGGTCGAAGACCCGGCTCTGCACGTCGGCCTGGTGGATACGGACGCTGCCGCCGCCGATCTCGTTGCCGTTGACGACGATGTCGTACGCGTAGGCCAACGCCCGGTCGGGCGCCTCCTCGAAGTGGTCCAGCCACTCGTCGTTGGGCGAGGTGAAGGGGTGGTGGACCGCGGTCCACCCGCCCTCCTCGGTCCGCTCGAACATCGGGGCGTCGACGACCCAGCAGAACGCCCAGGCCGACTCGTCGATCAGGCCGGACCGCTTGGCGATCTCGATGCGGGCCGCGCCGAGCAGTTCCTGGGCCTCGCGGCGCTCGGTGGCGGCCGCGAAGAAGATCGCGTCGCCGGGCTTGGCCCCGACGACGTCGGCCAGGCCGGACAGGTGGGCGGCGGAGAGGTTCTTCGCGACCGGGCCGCGCGCCTCGCCGGTCTCGGCGTCGAGCACCACGTAGGCCAGGCCGCGGGCGCCCCGGGCCTTGGCCCAGTCCTGCCAGCCGTCGAGCTCCTTGCGGGTCTGCGCGGCACCACCCGGCATGACGACGGCGCCGACGTAGCCACCGTCCGCGATGGCCCCGGCGAACACCCGGAACTCGGTGCCCCGCAGGTAGGAGGTCAGCTCGGTCAGCTCGACCCCGTACCGCAGATCGGGCTTGTCGGAGCCGTACCGGTTCATCGCGTCGTGCCAGGTGATTCGCGGGATCGGGAGCTGCACCCGGTAGTCGGCCAGCTCGCTCCAGAGCCGCGCGACGATCTCCTCGCCGAGCGCGATGATGTCGTCCTGCGTCACGAACGACATCTCGATGTCGAGCTGGGTGAACTCGGGCTGCCGGTCGGCGCGGAAGTCCTCGTCGCGGTAGCAGCGGGCGATCTGGTAGTACCGCTCCAGGCCGGCGACCATGAGCAGTTGCTTGAAGAGCTGCGGGGACTGCGGCAGGGCGTACCAGGTGCCGGGCTGCAGGCGCACCGGCACCAGGAAGTCGCGGGCGCCCTCGGGCGTCGACCGGGTCAGGGTCGGCGTCTCGATCTCATTGAAGTCGCGGGCGTGCAGCACCTCGCGGGCGATCTGGTTGGCCCGCGAGCGCAGCCGCAGCGCCTTGGCCGGGCGAGAGCGGCGCAGGTCGAGGTAGCGGTATTTCAGCCGCAGGTCGTCGGAGGCGGTGATCGCGTCGTCGACCGGCAGCGGCAGCGGGGCGGCCTCGGAGAGGACGGTGAGCTGCGACGCCACCACCTCGATCTCGCCGGTCGCCAGCTCGGGGTTGGCGTTGCCCTCAGGGCGGGCGGCGACCTCGCCGACGACGAGCACGCAGAACTCGTTGCGCAGCGCGTGCGCGTCCTCCTCGCGGAGGACGACCTGGACCACGCCCGAGGCGTCACGTAGGTCGACGAAGATGACTCCGCCGTGGTCGCGCCGGCGGGCGACCCACCCGGCGAGCGTCACCGTCGTGCCGGCGTCGCTCGCGCGCAGAGTGCCGGCGTCATGGGTACGAATCACGGGAGGGCTCCTCACAGATGTCACAGGTCGCACCCGACATTCTGTCAGGGGCACTTCCCGCGACCGCCGTCAGCCCGCGACCGCGCCGCAGACGGGTGCGACAAACCGGACTTAAACCGACAGACCGCTGACGTACGCGTCCCCTGCCCGCAGTCTGCCGGCGGGACGATGCTCAGAAGTAGGTCTCGAGGACGTCGACCACACGGCGGTCCTCGTCGACGACCGGGATGTGCCGCCACTTGTCGAAGGCCGTGCAGGGATGCGAGATCCCGAACCGCACCAGGTCCCCGGGCCGCACCGGTTGGCCGGTGGTGGACAGGTACGTGTGGTGGTCGTTGAGCTTGGTCACCTCGAGTCCGGTCGCGGGCACCGACGAGCCGTCCGCCCGGCGGATCTCGCGGGGCACCGGCAAC